>CALMVH010000224.1:1414-4043 GCA_937873165.1 uncultured Rhodospirillales bacterium | reverse complement strand
GCGGTTGCGATCGGGGCCAGGGTACCGGCGGCGATCAGCGCGATGCCGGCCTGGTACGCCAAGGACGAAAAGTAATCCACGCCCGTCAGCCAGATCACGATATACCACGGTTGCGTGGCATGCGCGCCCGACGAGCGGGTCAGTTCGCCACCGCGCCGGAACCACAGCTGTACGCTCTGCAACATGGGCTACATACTTAACGAGTTTGCGAACCAGAACAGCTTCGGCGGCTATTCACGATCAAGATGTGGTCAGCGGTCTAGCAGAGCCGGTGGAGCGTCGCCACTCCTGTTGTAGTAAGCCAAACCGCCTTGCATCCTTCAACTCTTCCCCAACCCGCAACATGTTCGGCGCAACACCGTCTTCTTTCAGACCAAGCTTGTTGAAAGCCAGGTCGAGAAGGATGTTTCCCGCCTGGTACGCGATACCCTGGCGGGCGTGATCCACTCCAATAGCGAAGCCCAGCATAGCGGAAGATGCATCACGGTCGATATGATGCAAGTTGGCAAATCCCAGCAGGGCGTTGGTGTCATGACGGAAGATGTGGAACGAATAGGCTAGACCGGATTCCCAAGCTTGCTTCCGGTCCCTCACGCCTGTGCGAAACGCCTTTCGTGAGTACGCGCTTTCGGGCGGGGGCGGTCCGAAATGGTGCATGAACTCGGCGCTTCTACGGCTAAGCCGAGCTGCTTCCATCCAATCGACCGCTTTCACTCTTCGCAAGTAGAGAGTTTCACCATTCAAAACGGCGTTGGATGGAAGATCAGCCATTTCGCAACCTTAATGATCCAAAATGGTGCAGTCAACAACGGCCTGAGAGATTTAGCGGAGTTCGTTGACCATCAGGCTGTTCAGCATGTGGCTGTCTTCCAGCGCCCTGCCGCTGCCCAGCGCGACGCAGGATAGCGGATCGTCCGCGACCGTGACCGGCAGGCCTGTCGCGTGGCGTATGACAAGGTCAAGATTGCCGAGAAGCGCGCCGCCGCCGGTCATGACGATGCCCTTGTCGACGATGTCGGCGGCAAGCTCGGGGGCGGTGTTCTCCAGGGTTATCTTGATCGCCTCCACGATCTGGGAGACCGGCTCCGCCAGACTTTCCGAGATCTGGCGCTGGGTTATCACAAGCTCCTTCGGCACGCCGTTCATCAGGTCGCGGCCTTTGATGTGCATGGTAAAGCCTTCGCCATCCTCTGGCGGGCAGGCCGTACCAATTTCCTTCTTGATGCGTTCCGCGCTGCTTTCGCCGATCAGCAGGTTATGGTTGCGCCGAATGTAGGCGATGATCGCCTCGTCCATCTTGTCACCGCCGACGCGCACCGATTTTGCATACACGATTCCCGCCAGGCTGATCACCGCGACCTCCGTCGTGCCGCCGCCGATATCCACCACCATCGATCCCGTGGGTTCGGTCACGGGCAGCCCCGCGCCAATGGCGGCGGCGAACGGCTCCTCGATCAGGAACACATTGCGGGCGCCTGCGCTTTGCGCTGAATCCTTGATGGCGCGGCGCTCGACAGGAGTCGATCCGGACGGCACGCAGATCACGACCTGAGGGCTGGCAAAGGCGCGGCGGTTGTGCACCTTGCGGATGAAATGCTTGATCATGTGCTCGGCGATGTCGAAATCGGCGATCACGCCGTCGCGCAAGGGGCGTATAGCCTGGATGTTACCGGGTGTCCGCCCCAGCATCTGTTTCGCCTCGTCGCCGACCGCCAGCACCTGGTTGCGGCCCTTGACAGTCTGGATGGCGACTACCGACGGCTCATTAAGCACAATCCCCTTGTTCTTGACGTAGACCAGCGTGTTGGCCGTGCCGAGGTCGATGGCGATGTCGCTGGACAGAAACCCTAGTATTTTATCGAACATCTTGCCGCCTGGTTGGGTTCGGTCGTGCGGTCACAAGGAAATTGGACAGATCCGGTTGCGAGTACGGCCGGACCCCTTCCTAAAGCATGCTACTCTCCCGCTCAAGCGATTTGCTGCGGGCGTGCGATTGTTGACGGATTTCCTGTTTGGATCGAGACCGTGTCGCGCTACGTTCGCGCCATGTCGCGCACCCTGCATCACCTGCCATTGTCCGCCGCGTGTCGAAAGGTGCGCCTGGCCTTGTCCGAAAAAGGCCTGATCTTCTCGCTGGAGGTTGAGCGCGTGTGGGAACGCCGCACCGAGTTTCTTGAAGTGAATCCTGCGGGCGACGTACCCGTGCTGGTAGAGCCGGACGGCACGACCCTGAGCGACAGCCAGGTGATCTGCGAATACCTGGAGGAAGCCTATTCCGCGATCGACCTGCTGGGCGGCGACTCGCTGCAACGCGCCGAAACGCGGCGGCTGGCCGTGTGGTTCGATCGGAAATTCTCGCTGGAGGTGACCGACAATCTTGTAGGCGAGAAATACCTGAAACGCCTATACGGCCAGGGCGACCCGCAGGCGGGCTATATCCGCGCGGGGCTGGCCAACATCCACTATCACCTCGAATACATCGAATACCTGGCGGAACGCCGCCGGTGGCTGGCGGGAGACGAGTTTTCGCTGGCCGATATCGCCGCCGCGGCGCAGCTCTCCACCATCGACTTCCTGGACGACGTCCCGTGGGACGAGCATCCCGGCGCAAAAGAATGGTACGCCCGGG
>CALMVH010000224.1:0-1404 GCA_937873165.1 uncultured Rhodospirillales bacterium | reverse complement strand
CCGCCCCAGCTTCCGGCCTATTCTGGCCGATCAGGTCTCGGGCCTGCAGCCACCAAAGCACTACGCCGACCTGGATTTTTGACCTCGCAATGTTCGGTGCCTTACCCGGCTTCGTAGCGCACGCGGCGGCCCTTGTTGTTTGCTTCTGGAGTATCCTGCTGTGTTCTTTCGCCTTCCGGCTGCTGGGGCAGCCGCTGATTGCCAGGCTGATGCATGCGACGGTGGTGCACCGCATCATCCTGAAGCGCCGCCTGCCGGTTCTGCACGGTCTGGAACTGGGACGGCGCGTGGACGACGCGCCGATCAGCCACACGGTGCTGACCCGGTCAGGCATCCTTGCCCTTGATGTGCAGGACTACGGGGCAGGCGAGCTTCTGGGCGACCCGGACGCGGCATCATGGACGCATTGCAATGGACTGCATCGCCAAGTAGTCCCCAATCCCCTCACCCAAAACGTGCGGCACCGGCAGTTCATCAGCGATGCCGCTGGGCTGCGGCAGGATTGCATAACCGGAGTCGTAGTGATCGCAGGCGACACGACGCTGAGCCCGGCCATTGAGCCGCTGGTCGTGCGGATCGCGCAGCTGGAAGGCATCCTGCGCGACCTCGACTCGCGTGTCGCTGCCAGCCGGAGCTCCCTTGACCGCGGCTGGACCGTGTTGTGCGACCTGGCGCAGCACGGCACGCCGACCACACTGCATCGCTTGGTAGACTGGCTGCATCCAAGCCGCCTTGCAAAACTCGACCGGGTGCAATGGGCGGCAATCTGTGCGGGGCTGGTTGGCCCGATTGCATTCCGGTGGGGCCTGTCTATCATCGGGCGTTGAACAACCCACCGGGAGAGTCGACATGCGTGCATCCAGTCTGTGCCTGAGCCTAGCGATGTTAATCGCCGCCTGCCCCGCTTTCGCGCAGGCGGACGCGCCCGGCGTTCCCGCCCCTGCCTCGGCGCAGCCGACTTTGGATACTGTTACCTTCACCCTGTCGGCCGAGGATTGGGTGCAAACCTCGACCGCCAAGGTGAGCGTCGCCATCGATGCGACATTGTCGGGCGCGGACGCCGGCAAGGTGCGTACGAACATGCTGAAGGCGCTGAACGACCTGGCCAACGGCGCGGATTGGAAGTTTGCGCAGTTCCAGCACTCGCAAAATGAGTCCGGGATGGAGCAATGGCATGCCGAGGTGGAAACAAGGTTGAAGGAAGCCGATCTGGGCGGATTGGCGGACAGGGCCAAGAGCGTCAGCACGCCCGGCCTGCATCTCGACATCTCCAATATCGACTTCACGCCGAGCCTGGATGAAAATCAGGCGGCCAAGGCCAGGCTGCGGGCACAACTCTATGGCAGGATCAACGACGAACTGAAAGCGCTGAACGATGCCGAGCCCGGCCGCGCCTTCCATGTA
>CALMVH010000223.1 GCA_937873165.1 uncultured Rhodospirillales bacterium | reverse complement strand
CTTTAACTGGGTCCAGGAAGTGACTGCTCAGTAGCGCCATGACAATGCTTGTACTTTTTACCGCTTCCACAGGGGCACGGGCTGTTGCGCTGTACGCGTCCCCAGGTGGCGGGATCGTTCGGATCGACCACGGCAGCCTCTTCCCTCGGGCGCAGCAGGCCAGCGGGCTCCGGTCTTTCCTCGATTTCGTCCAACGCCGGATCGTGGCGGGTTTCCTCGCCCTGAACCGGCTGGGGTGCCGGCATGGCCGACATCATGCGCAATTCGACATGCGCCAGGGCCTGGGTGACCTGAACGCGCAGGCCCGTCAGCATGGCCTCGAACAGCTCGAACGCTTCACGCTTGTACTCGTTCAAGGGATCGCGCTGGGCATAGGCGCGCAGGTTGATGCCTTGCCGCAGATGGTCCAGGGCCAGCAGATGTTCCTTCCAGGCCTGATCCAGCATCTGCAACAGCAGGCTGCGCTGTAGCTGGTGCATGACCGGCTCGCCGAAGGCCTCGAACTTCTTCGCCATCATGTCATCGGAAGCGGCGATCAGCCGCTCGGCAATCTCCTCGCCTGCCACGCCTTCTTCCGCAGCCCAATCCTTGACCGGTACCGTCAGGTTCAGGCTGCCTACCACGCCCTTTACAAGAGTCTCTATATCCCATTGTTCCGAATAGGAATTAGCGGGAATGGCCGTTTCCACCATCGAATGAATTACATCGTGGCGCATGTCGCGCACGAAATCCGTCGCGTCGGCGGCCGAGATGATTTCGCGCCTTTGCTCGTACACGACCTTTCGCTGGTCGTTCATCACGTCGTCGTACTTCAGGACATTCTTGCGAGAGTCGAAATGCTGCTGCTCGACCTTGCGCTGAGCCCGTTCCAGGGCCTTGTTGATCCAGGGATGAACGATAGCTTCGCCTTCCTTCAAACCGAAGCGCTCCAGCATCGTCTTCATCCGGTCTGTACCGAAAATGCGCATCAGGTCGTCTTCCAGGGACAGGAAGAACTTGGATGCGCCGGGATCGCCCTGCCGTCCGGAACGGCCCCGCAGCTGGTTGTCGATACGGCGGGATTCGTGCCGTTCCGTGCCAATCACGTATAAACCGCCTGCGGCCTTGGCTTCACCCTCGGATGCCTCGATTTCCTCGCGTATCTTCGCAGCCAGCGGCAGGCTTGCGGCTTCGTCGGTGCCTGGCGGCACTTCCTCCTCCAGCCGCATTTCCAGGTTGCCGCCCAGCTTGATGTCGGTTCCGCGCCCGGCCATGTTGGTTGCGATGGTGACCGATCCAGGCCGCCCGGCCTGCGCCACGATATGAGCCTCCTGCTCGTGATACCGCGCGTTCAGCACCTGGTGCGGGATATGCATTTTCTTCAGGAGCTCGGACAACAGTTCTGACTTTTCGATGGATGTCGTGCCCACCAGAACCGGCTGTCGCCGCGCCGCCGCCTCGCGCACCAGCGCCACAATGGCTTTGTTCTTCTCGTCGGCAGTCCGGTAAACCTCGTCGTGCCCGTCGATGCGGCAAACCGCGCGATGCGTTGGCATTTCAACAACGTCCAGCTTGTAGATTTCGGCAAACTCGCCGGCTTCGGTCATGGCGGTGCCGGTCATGCCCGCCAGCTTCGGATACAACCGGAAATAATTCTGGAACGTGATGGAAGCGAGGGTCTGGTTTTCCTTCTCGATGGTGACCCGCTCCTTGGCCTCCAGCGCCTGATGCAGGCCTTCGGAGTACCGGCGGCCCGCCATCATGCGGCCGGTGAACTCGTCGATCAGGACGACCTTGTCGTCCTTGACGATGTAATCCACGTCGCGGCTGAACAAGGCATGCGCCCGAAGCGCCTGGTTCGAGTGATGAACCAAAGTCACGTTCTGCGAGTCGTACAATCCACCCGTCTGCATCAGGCCCGCGTCGCGCAACAGCGTTTCCAGGTGTTCGGTCCCCGCCTCCGTCAGCGATACGGTGCGGTTCTTCTCGTCCTTCTCGTAATCGATAGACGGGTCGAGCGTGCCGAAATCACCGGCCCGGCCGCTTTCCGACAGCTTGCCCGAAAGGCCGCCCTTCAGGCTGGGTATGAGGGCGTCGATTGCCTGGTACAACACGGAGGAGTCCTGCGCCGGACCGGAGATGATCAAGGGCGTGCGGGCTTCGTCGATCAGGATGGAGTCGACCTCGTCCACGATGGCATAGTTGAATGGCCTCTGCACCATGTCGCCGACGCTGTACTTCATGTTGTCGCGCAGGTAGTCGAAGCCGAACTCGTTGTTCGTGCCGTATGTCACATCGGCCCCATAGGCTTCGCGCCGCTCGGCATCGCTGAGATCGTGCACGATGCACCCGGTCGTCAGCCCCATCCAGCGGTAGATCTGCCCCATCGAAGCGCTGTCGCGGCGCGCCAGGTAATCGTTGACGGTCACGACGTGCACGCCCTTCGCGGCAAGCGCGTTCAGGTAGACCGGCAGGGTTGCGACCAGGGTCTTGCCCTCGCCCGTGCGCATTTCGGAGATATTGCCCCGGTGCAGCACGATGGCGCCCATCAACTGAACGTCGAAGTGCCGTTGGCCGATAACGCGTTTTGCCGCCTCCCGCACCGAGGCAAAGGCTTCCGGCAGCAAGTCGTCAAGCGTCGCGCCTTCCGCCAGGCGGGCGCGCAGCAGGGGTGTCTGGGCCTGCAGGGTCGCATCGTCCATCGCCGCGATGCGGGGCTCCAGCGCGTTGATTTCCGCCACGATGTGCCGCAGGGACTTCACCGTCCGCTCGTTCGCGGTACCGAATAGCTTACGGGCGAGGCCACCTATCACAATCGCGCTCCACATCAATTGAACCCTGCGCCCTGTAACGGCGCCGCGGCAGTGAATATCATAATTTGCGTCTCCGCCACGCACTTTAAAGATGCTTGCTTGCCGCCCAAGCTGAAACATGCCAGAAGGCCGGATAAAGACTTTCGACCGTTGGAGAATCTATGTCACGACCGCTGCTCGCACGGCTTCTGATCCTCGGCATGGCCGGCACGATGCTGTCACCGCTTCCGGCTTTTGCAAAGCATGCCTCGTCCTCCTCGTCCACGTCGGATTCCAGCGACCCCGTGGTAGCCCGGGTCAACGGCGACTCGATCCACCGGTCGGATGTTACCGCGGTGTTGAGGCAGATCACTCCTCAGGGCCAGCAGCCCTCGAAGGCCGACATCCAGAAGCTTTACCCACATATCATCGACGACCTGATCGCGCGCAAGCTTGCCTACCAGGAGGCTGTGCGCGAAGGCTTACAAAACTCGCCGGAAGTCAGGCGCGAACAGGCCATGGCGAACCAGCAGATCGTGGAACAGGCCTTCTTTGCGAAGGTCGGCTCACCCGCGGTCACGGACGAGAAGCTGCACCAGGCTTACGACGAGGCGAGCAAGACTTCGCAGGAGGAGGTCCACGCCCGCCACATCCTGGTCAAGACCGAGGATGAAGCCAAAGACATCATCAAGCAGCTAGACTCCGGCGATGACTTCCAGAAGCTGGCAAAGGAAAAGTCGATCGACAAGGACAATGCCAAGGATGGCGGTGACCTAGGCTTCTTCACCAAGGGCAACCTGGACCCGGCCTTTACGGATGCGGCCTTTGCACTGCAGCCCGGCAAGTACACGGAAGCGCCGGTCAAGACGCAATTCGGTTATGACGTGATCCAGCTGGTCGAAAAGCGCCAGGCGAAGCCGCCGGCCTTCGACGAAGCCAAGGGCCAGCTGCGATCGCAGGTAGCCCAGCGCGCCATCAAGCAGCGCCTGCAGGAACTGGCCAAGACCGCGAAGATCGAGCTGTATAACGCAGACGGTTCGCCGTTGCAGCGGCCGGCTCCCGGTGCAGCCTCCGACACTGGCGCAGCACCCGCCGCGCCGACCGGATCCGCCCCTGCCTCCGGCAGCGCGCCATCCGGCGCGGCGCCCCTGCAACTACCGCAAACCCAGACGAACCCCTAATGCCCGCCCGGTCTCCACTGGCGCCTGCCTCGTTTCCCGAGATGGAAACAATGGCGGGCGTCGGCTTCCAGGTGGCCGAAACGGGTTTGCGCTACAAAGGCCGCAGCGACCTTCTACTGGTAGAGTTGCCCGAGGGAACAACGGTGGCAGGGGCCTTGACCCGTTCACTGACCCGCTCGGCCCCGATCGACTGGTGCCGCGAGCACCTTCCGGCGGGCAAGGCCCGCGCCATTGTCGTGAACGCCGGCAACGCCAACGCCTTTACCGGCAAGGCAGGAACGGCGCTGGTGGAAGCCACCGCCGACGCCGTCGCGGCCCGGCTATCGGTACCCCGGCAGGAGGTGTTCATCGCATCGACCGGCATCATCGGTCAGCCATTGGCTGCCGACGCCATCGCGACTGCCCTCCCGAAACTGCGGCCTGCCGACTGGCAGGAGGCCGCCCAGGCCATTCTGACAACCGATACCTTTCCGAAAGGCGCAACCCGCAGGCTGGTCCTGAAGGGCCGTTCCGTCACCCTATCGGGTTTCGCCAAGGGCTCGGGCATGATTGCGCCCGACATGGCGACAATGCTGGCGTTTGTTTTCACGGATGCCGTGATAGCCAGCCCGGTGCTGGCCAGCATGGTCAGCCGCGCGGTAGCGGCCAGCTTCAATTCAATTACGGTGGACAGCGATACCTCCACCAGCGACACGCTGCTGGTCGCGGCGACGGGCAAGGCCGGCAACCAGCCCATCAGTCTGGACGACACGGCGGGCGAAGAATTCTACCAGGCACTGGAAGCGGTCATGATCGATCTGGCACAGCAGATCGTCCGCGACGGTGAAGGCGCCACAAAGTTCGTGACGGTGCGGGTCAACGGCGCGAAGTCGGATGTGGCTGCCAAGCGCATCGCGCTTTCAATCGCCAACTCGCCCCTCGTGAAAACCGCGATTTCCGGTGAAGACGCAAACTGGGGCCGCATCGTCGCGGCTATCGGCAAATCCGGCGAGGAAGCCGACCGCGACCGGTTGGAGATCGCCATGGGTGGCGTCGTGATCGCGCGCGACGGAATGGAAGTTCCGGGCTACGACGAAGCTCCGGTAGTTGCGCATATGAAGGGTCGGGATATTGAGGTCGAAGCCCGGCTGAACATCGGAACCGGTTCCGCACAGGTCTGGACCTGCGATCTGACGCACGGTTACATTGACATCAACGGATCCTACCGCAGTTAACGGCGTGGCTGGCGCAGGGTCAGCGCTTGAATACTTCCTGTGTGGCCGAGGTCAGCCGCACGCGCCGCCGCTCAACGCGGTCACCGTCGGCCGAAATATGATTGGTTATGATGTAATGTTCGCCATGACCTGCCCGGGCGTGCCCTTCCTCGGTACTGGCCGAACGGTAATACGAGATCAGGAACACTCGAATGGAGGATGTCAGAGACCGTTCGTCCGGACGGCGTTCGTTGATCATCGTACAAAGTTCGTGGATCGTGCGTCCTTCGCGTCGGCAGATATCCCTGAGATCGGCCCACATTTCGGCTTCCAGGCGAACACTGGTGCGCCGCCCGTCAACGATGATGTTACGATTGATCAACGAGCTTTCCGCGCGCTTAGGCGTTTCACCTGCTACCATCGATATCCCCTGTATGCCGAGTCCAGTAACATGCCTGTTTCCCTACCTGCGCGTGTATAGTAAAAATCACACTAGCGTGCAAGTTAATTGTTTGGAGATCGCCGCGCGACGGTCCCGCCGTACTTGTCAAATATCACGCCGGTGCCCATAATCAAATGCATGGCGTTTTATTATCAGGCGCAGGCGGACTCGGCGGATCGATTATGCGATCATGCCGGCTGCGACGGCGAAGGCCTGTACCGCGCCCCCAAGTCGCGCGGCAACCTGCGGGATTACCATTGGTTCTGCTTGGATCACGTACGATCGTACAACCGTTCGTGGAATTACTGCGAAGGCATGTCGGAGAACGAGATAGAGCACGAGATCCGCAGCAGCACGACGTGGGAGCGGCCTACCTGGAAGCCGTCCGGACCGGCAGGTTATGAAGAACGCATCCGGCAGACGATCCACGACAGCGCCGGCTTTTACGGCTTTGGGGCCGGTGAGTTCACCACCCGCGCGAGAAAGGTCACACCGGAAAGCCGGGCGCTCGAAACGCTGGGGCTGGAAGATGGCGTAACCTTTGCCGACATCAAGGCGAAGTATCGTTCACTGGTGAAGCAACATCACCCGGATATCAATCGCGGCAACGCCGAAGCCGAAGAACGCTTGAAAACAATCAATCATGCCTTCAACACCTTGAAGCGCGCCCACAAAGCCGACAAAGTCGCCTGACAACCCGACCGGAGCTTTCCTTATGTCCAGCGATGCCATGGGCCTAGCCACGGGCCTACCCGACATCAGGCTTTCTGTACGCGACTTTTTCGGCATCGACAGCGATATGCAGGTTCCGGGCTTCAGCGCCGCGACCGAGCATGTTCCGGAAATCGATTCGACCTACCGCTTCGATCACGACACGACGCTGGCGATACTCGCCGGGTTCGCATTCAACCGGCGCGTGATCGTTCAGGGTTACCACGGCACCGGCAAATCGACGCATATCGAGCAGGTGGCGGGGCGCCTGAACTGGCCTTGCGTCCGTATCAATCTCGACAGTCATATCAGCCGCATCGACCTGGTCGGCAAGGATGCCATCGTGCTGCGCGACGGCCATCAAGTTACCGAGTTTCGCGAGGGCATCCTGCCCTGGGCGCTGCAAAGTCCCTGCGCC
>CALMVH010000222.1:2295-5045 GCA_937873165.1 uncultured Rhodospirillales bacterium | reverse complement strand
CAGCGCATGTATGCCAAGGATGGGCAAATCCGCAGCGGACCGTGGCATGTGCGGTGCTTCCAGAACGGGCAGGCCATCTACGACCGTGACCATATCTATGCGTTCTGCGCCCGGAACCAGTCGCGCGCCTCGACCGAGGGCGCGGAGGGTCACGCCATCAAGTTCCAGTTTCCGGCGGACGTTGCCTGCGTATGGGAGCGGTAGCGCCCTTGCTGCCAACATTCGCCGGGGCGGCATTGGCCCTGTGCCTCGCCTTGCCTGTTCGTGCGGAAATGCCCCATCCCGACGCCGCTGCGCAATATCTGATGGCGGTGGACGCGGAACACCGTTCCGACTGGCCGCAGGCAGCGCACCTGTATACCGCCGTGTGGGAGCGCACCGGCGCCGACCAGCCCCTGCGCAAGGGTTTCCTGTTTTCCCTGGGCAGCGGCGACATGCCGACGGCACTGCGCCTAGCGAAGTCGATCTCGCCCGCAATGCCGGAGTATGCCGTGGCTCGTGCGCTGGAAGCAGCCGACGCCATCCGCAGGGGCGACCTGGCCTCCGCCCGTACCCTCGTCGACGGCCTGCCGGACCAGGGCATCAGCGTTCCGCTGGGTACCATGCTGAAGGCGTGGCTAACGGCGTCGCCGGCTGCCGCAGCCTCGCCACACGATCCTGCCGCTACACAGGCGCTACTGGAAGGCGATAGCGACTTTCCGACGCTGCAAACGCTGCACGAGGCTCTGATTGCCGACTATACCGGCAACCGGACCGAAGCTGACAAGGGTTATGCCGATCTGGCCACCGCGCATGACTCGCTGCGATTGGCCGTGTTTGCCCGCGATTACTACCTGCGCACCGGGCAGGCAACGCTGGCGAAGGATACGCTGGCGCAGTTGTCGCAGGAACCGGATGGCATCGTGCTGGCCAGCATAGAGGCCGATAAAACGGTTCCCCCGAAGCCCAGTCTTGTTTTTGGCAGCGCCGAAGCGGTGTACGACATGGCCGAACTGCTTCTGGACGCCGATCACCCCGACATTGCCCTGTTCTATGCCCGCATCGCCGCCTGGCTGGACCCGGGCGCTGCCGACATGCGGTTCCTGCTGGGCGAGATCGAGCAAGCGCAGCAGCGCTATGCCGAGGCGGCACAGGACTTTTCCTCAGCGCCCGCCGCATCGGCCTTTGCCGATCTGGGACAACTGGACGCCGCCCTGAACGACGAGCGTGCGGGCGATACCGCCAAGGCGATTAATATCCTGCAAGCCTTTATCAGACGCCGGCCCGGCGAGGTCGAACCCAAGTCCATCCTGGCCGACATGATGAGCCGCCGGGACCGCTTCGCCGATGCCATAGCGCTCTATGGCGAATGTCTGGCGCAGATGCCCGAGGGCGATCCCCGCCGCGGCACCATGCTGCTGAACCGCGGCATCGCCTACGATCATGCCGGCAACCCTGCCGCCGCCGGGGCCGACCTTGCCGCTGCCGTAAAGGCGACGCCGGATGACCCGCTGGCGCTGAACTACCTGGGATATTTCTGGGTCAGCCGGAGCGAGCACCTGGATGAGGCGCAGGCGGTTCTGGAAAAGGCCCATGCCCTGCAACCCGGCGACGCCGCCATCGCCGACAGCCTGGGCTGGGCGGACTATGCGCTGGGCGATTACGCGCGTGCCGCTGCCATCCTGGAACAGGCGGTTCTGGGCGCGCCCGCCGATAGCCTGCTGAACGACCATTTGGGCGACGCCTACTGGCGTATCGGCCGCCGGACGGAAGCGCGATACCAGTGGCAGCGGGCGCTGATCAATGCCGCGTCGGGCGACCGCGCTGGGTTGCGCGGCAAGCTGGCTGACGGACTACCTGAAGAGGGCGTCATTCACGCAGACGCCCAAACGCCGAACACGGCCGAGCGCTGACCGTGCCTCAGTTGGGTTTCGTTTGCGACGGATCGTACGCCCGCAGTGTCAGATAATCCAAAGTCGTCTTCAACAGCATCGCTGCCTCCTCCGGAGCCGGCTTGAAGATCATTTCCGGCGTGTACCGGGCCGCGATTCGGTCTCGGGCCTGCTGGCGCATCGTACCGGCGGATCAGCCCACGTTGTGTTCACATCCAGCGCGTCGGTTGCGTTCCGTCCAAATTTATCGAGGCGAGGGTAGACATCCCGCAGCACCGAACGGGCTTTCCTGTACAATGGTCCCTGAGGGTCTGTCCGCTCACCAGTACGACGCGCGCGGTCATTCCGGCCTGATCGTAACTGCCCGACTTTGTCGACATGTCGAGCTGATGGTTCAGGGAACCCTCCCCAATGCGTCGGGCACGGCTGTTTTTCTCGCCGAAGCCGATCATCAGGATTGCCGCCAAACCGGCACTTTGTCCGCCGGCCTTCGTTAATTTGACATAACTATCTTCCATGAACTGAAGTGTCATGCGCTCGGCGCTCGTAGGAGGCGTGCGGCTTGCCATCAGTATGTCGTGGCGAGAGCAAACGTTCTATCGATGTTGCCTGCCTTGTCCAGCCGCTTGACCTCCGACAACAACTGCCGGGAGCCGACCTGCCGTTCGGCAACGCCAGCGGCGTGGAGCTGAACGATGGTAGCGGCATCGTGTCCCTGGTCGGGATTGATCTTAGCCAGTTCGCTTATCTTAGAGGTCACGAACGAAATCGCCCTGGCTTGGGACGGTATCTCCGGCGGATCGCCTGCGACGATCAGACGACAGGCGATTTCAATGCTGCGGCCAAGATTGCCGGCTTGCTGCGCTTCGGCATCCGCCA
>CALMVH010000222.1:0-2285 GCA_937873165.1 uncultured Rhodospirillales bacterium | reverse complement strand
CCTTTCACGCGCGTCGGGTTCCAACTGGGCGTTACCCGCCATGGTCGCCAGCTTGGTTGGACCTCCCTCCTGGTCGAGCAGCCTTTGCAGACCTCCGGGTAGTCGCGTCACGACTTCCATCGCCAGCAAGACCTCCGCAGGAACAGGCTTTTGCCGAGCCGCCTGGCTTCGACGATCGTGTCCAGAACAAGCGACTCATAAGCGGGGCGGGTTTTATCCATAGTTAACCAATTATTAAGTTTTCGTGGGACGATTAGCATCGCTGGCCTGTAGATGCAATCATTGGGCGGTTCATGTTCACCAGAGGGCTGATATGCTTCCATCATGGTACCGCATTCTTGTATCGCGCCGATCGATCGTGGTGATCACCACCGGGATCGTTCTGGTCGCGGCGTATGCCGGACTGGCACGCGGCACAAACCGCAATGCCTTGTGGCGCATCGTCAGTACCGAATGCATTCCCGGCCAGGCGGAGACGGCAAACCCTTCGCCCTGCGTGCTGGTCGATGCGGCGCATGGCTACGCGGTACTGAAGGACATACGCGGCAACACCCAGTACCTTCTGATCCCGACGGTACGGGTGACCGGCATCGAGGACCCTGCCCTGCAAGACCCGCAGGCGCCAGATTATTTCGGCGCGGCGTGGAGTGCGCGGCACTATGTGGAGCAGCGCCTGGGTCATGCCCTGCCCCGTGCCGATATCGGGTTGGCCGTCAACTCGCGCGAAGGCCGATCGCAGGATCAGTTGCACATCCACATCGATTGCCTCCGATCCAGCGTACGAGACGCCTTGCGCGACCACATGGACGCCATCGGCGATAGCTGGAGCGTCCTTCCCGTACCATTGGCGGGGCACCGTTACCGCGTGCGCCGTATCGCGCAGGCTGAACTGGCGGGGTCGCAGCCGTTCCGCCTGATGCCCCAGGACGCTCCCGCGGCCTCGCAGACCATCGTTGCCGCAGGCGTCGACCTGCCCGGCGGGCGGCCGGGATTCGTGCTGCTTGACGACGGCGCCAACCGGCAAATCCATGACGATGCCAGTGGAGCCGAACTACTGGATCACGCCTGCGCCGGTGCAGGCCGATAAGATCATTGCCTTCAGGCTGGTCCTTTGCGACATGAAGGCATGACGGAGATCCAGGAATTTGCCCCGGCCAAGTTGAACCTGTACCTGCATGTGCTGGGCCGGGACGCGCGGGGATATCACCTGCTGGACAGCCTTGTCGCCTTTGCCGATATCGGCGACACGCTGATGGTCATGCCCTCCGAGGCGCTTTCGCTGACGATTACCGGTCCTTTTTCAAGCGGTCTGGAGAGCGATAGCCGCAATCTTGTCTGGAAAGCCGCGACGGCTCTGGCAGGCGCCTTTGGCCGTTTGCCGAATGTCGCCGTTACGTTGATCAAGACCCTGCCGGTGGCGTCAGGCATCGGGGGCGGCTCCTCCGACGCGGCCGCCATGCTGCGCGCGTTGTGCCGGCTGTGGCGCATCGATCCGGATGATCCACGCGTGATGCAGGTGGCGCGAAGCCTGGGCTCCGACGTGCCGGTATGTCTGGCCGCGAAAGCATGCTTCATGGGCGGCACGGGTGAAATCCTGACCCCCTGTCCACCCCTGCCTGCGGCCCATCTGGTGCTTGTCAATCCTGGTGTCGCCGTGCCGACCAAGGCTGTTTTTGCCGCTCGCCGAGGGGATTTCACAGCGCCTAAACCCTTTGCCGCTCGCCCATCCGACGCAGACGGGCTGGCGGCCAGTCTGAAGCCCCCGGCGAACGATCTGACCGATGCCGCCATCACCCTGGCGCCCGTGATCGGCACGGTTCTCGAGAGACTGGAACGGACGGATGGATGCCTGCTGGCGCGCATGCTGGGCAGCGGGGCAACATGCTTCGGGCTGTTCGCCGACGCTGCCACCGCGCAAACCGCACGCCTCGGGATCGAACAAGCCTATCCAGCCTGGTGGACAACCGCCTGCCGTTTGCAGGACCTGCCCTGCGAAGGTGCTTGACCGAGCGCCGCACAAAGCCGTATCCAGAACAGGATTGGGGCATCGCCAAGCGGTAAGGCAACGGTTTTTGGTACCGTCATCCCAGGTTCGAATCCTGGTGCCCCAGCCAGCTAACATGTTGATATCACTATGTTTTATGATTTCAGCGTATGCACCGCAGACTGCGGGCGTTTGCGCGCGGCTCATACCCGAGAAGGCGATTCGAAGCGGCTTTCTCAGCTCCAGTGCGCAAAAAGTCTCTCTTCGGCAAAAGTCATTATGTCCGCCTCGGTCGCGGCGG
>CALMVH010000221.1:7233-15544 GCA_937873165.1 uncultured Rhodospirillales bacterium | reverse complement strand
CAGGCGTTGGCGCCCTGCACGCGGTCGAGCACCGCTTCGATGCCGGCATAGTCGCCCGCCGGGCTGAACGTGCCGATGTGAAGTTCGTAGATGATGGCGTCGCGCCAGGGCCGGCCGCGCCACTCGCTGTCCTGCCATTCATAGGCAACGGGATCAACAACCTCGCTGGGACCGTGTATGCCTTCCGGCTGCCTGCGGGAGGCAGGATCGGGATAGTCGATGCCGTCGCCGAAATCGTAGGCATAGAGCGACCCGGCCCCTGCCTGGCCGGTTTCGATCCTGAACCAGCCATCCTCGCTCCGCTGCATGGGCAGCAAAAGGTCACCTTCAGGGCGATACAGTTTCAGGGCGCCGTCTGCCTTGCCGGGAGCCCAGATGGCAAACGACGTAACACCATCGGCCCGGAGGGTGGCGCCGAACGGCAGATCATAACGGTGTTTCATGATAAACCAGTCTTTGTGCCATGCAGCAGTTGAAGCGACCTGCCCGTCATGGTGATCGTCCTGACCAGCGGCGCATCGCTGCATCCGGTGTTCCGCGCGGTATCGAGCAGGCATTCCCATTGCCCGGAGTAGAGGCTATCGGGAAGCTCGAAGACGGTATCGTAGTGAAAGCTGTTCATCACGATCAGCAGCGCCTCGGACTTGCCTTCGATTTCGGCGTTGAACAGCGCGCCGAAACAATGCGACTCCGGGCTTGTCCAGTTCTCGAACATCATTTCCTTGCCGGCGGTGTTCAGCCAGGTCACATCGCGCAGCTCGCCGTCGCCATGCGAGGTTCCGGTTGCGAACAGCCGGCGGCGCAATCCCGGAAAGCGCTTGCGCAGCGCGATCAGGTTGCGGGTAAACGCCAGCATCGATCTGGGATCGGTGTTCTCGTCCTCATGCCCGGCTTCCGGCCAGTCGGTCCAGCCCGTCGCGTTATCCTGGCAGTAGGTGTTGTTGTTGCCGCATTGCCCGTTCCCCATCTCGTCGCCCGCAAGCAGCATCGGGATGCCGTGGCTCAGCATCAGGGTTGCCATCATATTGCGCATCTGGCGATGGCGCAGTTCATTGATGGCGGGGTCGCTCGTCGGGCCCTCGACGCCGCAGTTCCAGGAATTGTTGTTGTTGATGCCGTCGCGGTTATCCTCGCCATTGTCCAGGTTGTGCTTGTCGTTGAACGTCACGAGGTCGTTCAGCGTGAAACCGTCATGCGCGGTGATGAAATTGAGACTGGCGATCGGGCGGCGGCCCTGGCGATGGAAGATGTCGCTCGACCCTGTAAGGCGCGAGGCGAGTTCGCCGACCGTACCGGGATCGCCCCGCCAGAAACGGCGCACGATATCCCGGTACCGGTCGTTCCATTCCGACCAGCCAGGCGGGAAATTGCCGACCTGATAGCCGCCAAGGCCGATATCCCAGGGTTCCGCGATCAGCTTGGATTGTGCCAGAACGGGATCCTGCCCAACCGCCTGCAGGAACGCGCAGTTGGGATCGTAGCCGGTCGGCAGCCTGCCCAGGGTCGTCGCCAGATCGAAGCGGAATCCATCCACATGCATGTCCGACACCCAGTGACGCAAGGAATCGAGCACCATCTGCATCACGCGCGGATGCGCCATGTTCAGTGAATTCCCGCAGCCTGTATAGTCTTCGTAGTACCGGCGGTTGTCGGGGCGCAGGCAATAATACGATGCATTGTCGATGCCCTTGAACGACAGGGTCGGCCCCATGTGGTTGCCTTCCGCGGTGTGGTTGTAGACCACATCCAGCAGCACTTCGATCCCCGCCTCATGCATGGTGCCGACGAATGTCTTGAACTCGTCTACCATGCCGCTCATCAGATAACGCTGGTCCGGGGCGAAAAACGCGAGGGAGTTGTAACCCCAATAATTCACAAGGCCGCGCTGCACCAGCGGCCGGTCGTCGACGAACGCATGGACCGGCAACAGTTCCAAGGCGGTGACGCCGAGGTTTACAAGATGATCGACAATCGGGCGCGATCCCAGCCCGGCAAAGCTGCCGCGCACGCTGACCGGCACGCGCTCGTTCTTCATCTGCAAGCCGCGCACATGCATCTCGTAGATGACGGAGTCGGATCGCCTGGTCCGGGGGTGCTTGTCCGTTCCCCATGTGAAGGCGGGATCGATCAGCACCGATTTCGGCATGCCGCGGGCGCTGTCGCGCCGGTCGAAGGTGAAGTCTTCCTTCGGTGAACCGATCCGGTAGGCGAAATGCGCATCGCTCCACGACAGCTTGCCGTGCAACAGCTTGGCATACGGGTCGATCAGCAGCTTGTGCGGATTGAAGCGATGGCCGTTCGCCGGATCGTAAGGGCCATAAACCCGGTAGCCATACAGCAGCCCCGGCCGCGCGTCGCGCAGGTAGCCGTGCCATATGCCGTTGCTGAACTCCGGTAGTTCGACGCGTTCCAGCTCACGTTGGCCAGTCGCATCGAACAGGCACAATTCCACCTTCTCCGCATGGGCGGAAAAGAGCGCGAAATTGGCGCCCCGGCCATCCCATGTCGCCCCCAGGGGCGCGGGCGTACCCGGCTGGATACGCGGATTATGGGCCATTTACAGCAGCTCTACCCTGAACACCACCGTTGCCAGCGGCGGCAAGGTCAACCGGACGGACTGGTCCTTGCCGTGGCTCGGCTCGTCGATAGTCCATAACTCGTATGGGTTGCCGACATTGCTGCCCTCGTAAAACGCGGAGTCCGTGTTCAGGATTTCGGTGAACTTGCCACGGAACGGGATGCCCAGCTGGTAATCGTAGCGTACGACCGGCGTGTAGTTCGTGATCACCATCACCGTGTGCGCGCGCTCGGCCGAATGCCGCAGGAACGCAATCACGCTGTTGGCGCTGTCGTTGCCTTCCAGCCATTCGAAGCCGTCGGCATCGAAGTCGCGCTGGTGCAAGGCTGGTTCCTCGCGGACCAGCTTGTTCAGGTCGGCGACCAGCTTCAGAACGCCCGCGTGCAGCGGAAAGTCGAGCAGTTGCCAGTCAAGTCCCTGGTCGAAGTTCCACTCGGCGTATTGGCCGAACTCGCAGCCCATGAACAGCAGTTTCTTGCCGGGATGACCGTACATGAACCCGAAATAGGCACGCAGGTTCGCAAATTTCTGCCACTCGTCGCCCGGCATGCGCTGGATCAGCGATCCCTTGCCATGCACGACCTCGTCATGGCTGATCGGCAGGATAAAGTTCTCGGTGAACTGGTACAGCAGGCCGAATGTCAGGTGGTGGTGGTGATACGCGCGGTAGATCGGATCGTGCCCGATATAGTCCAAGGTATCGTGCATCCACCCCATGTTCCATTTGTAGCCAAACCCCAGGCCGCCGAGATAAGTCGGGCGCGACACCATGGGCCAGGAAGTCGACTCCTCCGCCATGGTGACGATGCCCGGATGCTCGGTATACACCACCTCGTTCATGCGGCGGATGAAGTCTATGGCTTCGAGGTTTTCGCGGCCGCCGTACTGGTTTGGAATCCATTCGCCATGCTTGCGGCTGTAGTCGAGGTACAGCATGGACGCGACCGCATCGACCCGTAGCGCGTCGAGATGGTACTTATCCGCCCAGAACGTGGCGGAGGCGATCAGATAGTTCGAAACCTCGTGCCGGCCGTAGTTGAACACGGCGGTGTTCCAGTCCGGATGGTAACCCTGGCGTGGGTCGGCATGGTCATAGAGATGCGTGCCGTCGAACTGCGCCAGCCCATGATTGTCCAACGGAAAATGGCCCGGCACGAAATCCAGGATCACGCCGATCCCATGCTGGTGGAACGCATCAACCAGCGCCCGGAACTCGTCGGGCGTGCCGTAGCGGGCCGTGGGCGCGAACAGTCCGATCGGCTGGTAACCCCACGAGCCATCGAACGGATATTCGGTGATCGGCAGCAGTTCCACATGGGTAAAGCCCATCTTCGCGACATAGGGCACCATCTCGCGTATCATATCCTGATAGGAGTAGTACCCGTTGCCCTCGTAGTGGCGCCGCCACGAGCCCAGATGGACTTCGTAGATCGTCATGGGCGCATCCATGGCCTGGCGTTCCTTGCGGCTTTCCATCCAGGCCGCATCGTTCCACTGGTACTGGTCCAGGTCGGCTACGATCGACGCCGTGCGGGGGCGGAGTTCGAACTGGAACCCGAACGGGTCGTTCTTGTCCGGCAACGCGTGCCCGTCGTGGTTGAAGACACGGTATTTATAAAGGGTGCCCGGACCGAGATTGGCAACGAAGCCTTCCCAGACACCCGAGTTCCCATTCCGGTGCAGGCGGTTGGCGGACCCGTCCCAGTAATTGAAGTCGCCGATGACGCTTACGCCTTGGGCATTGGGAGCCCAAACGGCAAAGCCGACGCCTTCCTGACCATTTACCGTCATCGGATGGGCGCCAAGCTTGTCGTAAAGCTTCCAATGGCGGCCTTCGCCGAACAGGAACAAGTCCAGATCGGACATGATCCTATCCGGAACGGACGGATCCGTCTTTGCGGGCTTCAACGACTTCATTCTATTCAACCTTTTGACTGCAACAGGCTCGACACGCCGGAAAGCGGGATGTGGATCCACGCCGGACGGTTCTCGATCTCATAATTGACTTCATAAAAAGCCTTGCTGATCATCAGAAGTTTCACGAGGGCCGCTTCGAACTTCGTTGGCTCCTGAGATTGATCGGCGTGGACGGTAGCCCAGTAGCCATCGGCGAATGCCTGCACCGTCTGGTCGCGCCAGCTCATCAGCAGCGTTTGCAGCATCGGGCGCTTCGCGGCGTAGTCACGCGAGATGCGTTCCAGTGCCGTCCAGGCCGCGTAGTCGAACGAACGCAGCATGCCCGCGACGTCGACCAGCACGGATGTCTTGTTGCGGCGTTGGGCGATCGGCAGGCGGGGTTCGCCCTCGAAATCCACGATGGTGACGTCGCCTTCGTTGACCAGCACCTGACCCAGGTGGAAGTCGCCGTGCACGCGCGTTTTCAGGCCTTCCGCCGTTACCCCGTCGAACAGATGGGCGATGGCGTCTTCCAGATCGGCTTCACGATCCAAGGTCTCGCGGATCTGGTCGTCTGACTGGCCCCGTTCACGCAAGCGCTTGAACGTTGTGATAGCTCGGTCGCGTACGAACGCTATCCAGTCCTGCATGTCGCTGGCCTGAACCGGCTCGGGCGAGAACGCCTCGTTGTCCGTCGGCTCCGACAAAGCCAGGTGCAGTTCGCCCGTACGCTGGCCGAGCTTGCGCGCGAATTCGAGGTAGTCGCCATGCAGCGCCGGCGCGTCCATCGCCTGCGTTTCGTCAAGCACCACGTAGTGGTCGACGTGACGGTTCAGGTACTTCGTGGTGAAGTCCCATCCATCGCCCTGGTTGCGGACGAACTGGTGCAGGATGGCGATCGCCGAGGTTTCGCCGTTGGCAAACTCGAGTTCGGCGTATCCCAGAACAAACGGAACATTGGCCTTCTTGGTCGTCAGGTACACGCCGATCTCGACCTCCGGCTGGATGCCCGTGACAAGGTGGCGATAGTATTTCAACATGCCGAAATTGCGGAAGATCACCGAGCTGTTGCTCTGTTCGCCCGCGATTGGAGTGGGAATGATACCGTCCGGAACCCCGCCCGCGGGCATCTTGTCCGTGTGGATGAAGCGGATGGTGGCGGCCCTGCCGGTGATGGTTTCGCCCGAAACCATGGCTTCGACGAAATGGCTGGAGAACTCCGGCAAGGCGGTGGCGTCGATCACCAGCCCCTCCTGCGGGCCGCGGCGGACCTTGGCAAAGGCGCGCGGCTGCAGCACTTGCGGCAGTTCCTGGAAGGCCGTCCATTCCGCGCCCATCGGCAGGAAGAAACGGTGTTCGTCCCCGTTGTGCTTCTCGGTCACGAGGGCCAGCAGATGCCTGTGGAAGGGCTGATCGCCCAGCATGCCTATCATGGTCGTGTCGATGTTCGTCAGCTTGCGGTCCTTCTCGGGGAACCAGCGCTGCGTTGGCAGGAAGGCAGGCAGGATGTTGCGGTCGAGGAACAGCTTGTTCCGGCCGTGCACCAGCGACTCCGGTCCTTCGGTCACCACCAGCGTGATGTATTCCGGCACCTGCGAGGTTTCCGGCGCCATCTGCGGTATGTCCGTCTTGGCGCCAGTCGGCTCCAGCTGGAACCAGTAGAAACCATACGGTTGGATGGTCAGCAGGTAGGGCAGGTCGCCCACCATCGGGAAGCGGGTGCGGCCGATCATTTCCAGCGGGGTCGCGCCCTTGAAGGCGCTGAGGTCTAGCTCAACCGCCTGGGCCGTGCGGCTGAGGTTGGCGACGCACAGGATCACCTCGTCCTCGAAGCTGCGCAGGTAGGCGAGCACCTGGCGGTTACGGGGATAAAGGAACTCGATCTTGCCGCGTCCGAACGCCTTGCGTCCTTGACGCACCGCGATCAGGCGCTTCATCCAGCTGAGCAGCGAGGAAGAGTTCTTCGCCTGAGCCTCGACGTTGACCGCCTGGAACCCGTAGGTCGGATCCATGATCGCGGGCAGATACAATTTGGCGGGGTCGGTACGAGAATACCCGCCGTTGCGATCGGGCGACCATTGCATCGGGGTACGCACGCCGTCGCGGTCGCCCAGGTAGATGTTATCGCCCATGCCGATTTCGTCGCCGTAGTACAGGATCGGCGTGCCCGGCATCGACAGCAGCATGCTGTTCATCAGCTCGATCTTGCGCCGGTCGTTCTCCATCAACGGCGCGAGCCGCCGGCGGATGCCGACATTGATGCGCATGCGCTTGTCGAACGCGTAGGTTTCCCACAGGTAGTCGCGTTCCTTGTCCGTCACCATTTCGAGTGTCAGCTCGTCGTGGTTGCGCAGGAAAATCGCCCACTGGTTGTTCGGTGAGATTTCAGGCGTCTGGCGCATGATGTCGGTAATCGGATGCCGATCCTCTCGCGCGATCGACATGAACATGCGCGGCATCAGCGGGAAGTGGAACGCCATGTGGCATTCGTCGTCGTCGCCGAAGTACTGGATCACGTCTTCCGGCCACATGTTGGCCTCGGCCAGGAAGAACCGGTCGGGGAAGCGCGCGTCCAGTGCCTTTCGCAGATCCTTGATGACCTGGTGCGTCTCGGGGATGTTCTCGTTGGAGGTGCCGTCGCGCTCGACCAGGTACGGAATGGCGTCCAGCCGCAGTCCGTCGACACCCATGTCCAGCCAGAAATACATGGCCTCGATCACTGCGGCCATCACGGGCGGATGGTCGAAGTTCAGGTCGGGCTGGTGGCTGAAGAAGCGGTGCCAGAAGTACTGCTCGGCAACCGGGTCCCACGTCCAGTTCGACTTCTCGGTGTCGGTGAAGATGATCCGGGTGCCTGAGTACAACTTGTCGTCATCGCTCCACACGTACCATTTGCGCTCGTCCGAATCGCGGGGCGCGCGCCGGGCGCGCTGGAACCACGGGTGCTGGTCGGAGGTGTGATTGATCACCAGCTCGGTGATTACCTTGAGGCCCTGCGCGTGCGCGGTCTCGATAAACGTCTTGAAGTGGTCCAGCGTCCCGTAGGACGGATTGACATTGGTATAATCCGCAATGTCGTACCCGTCGTCGCGCAAGGGCGAGGGGTAAAAGGGCAGCAGCCAGATCGCGCTGACGCCCAGATCCTTGATATAATCCAGCTTCTGGGTCAGGCCGGCAAAATCGCCCACGCCGTCGTTGTCGCTATCGAAAAACGCCTTGATGTGCGTTTGATAGATGATCGCATCCTTGTACCAATCCAGCGCGCCTTCAATGCTCATGCTTCCTGCCCTGTTTGCGGCCGGCGGCGAAAGCCGGACCTGTTCTTAACTTGCCGACCTACAAGGTCGTTCCGAATGGGATATCGGGCGAGCGGCATTTGGGCAAGGGTGCCGCTCTCACAAAAAAAAGCTATTAAGCCTATGCACGAGTTAAATCTGACAGTCGTTTCAGAGTTCGAGTACGTTCATCGTGTGCATCCCGTTTTCGAGTTAGGTAAATAACTTGGCACTCTAGCTTGAACTCGGCCACAGTGCGGTTGCAGGCACTTTCGGAAGGACGATCTACGGCAATCAGGAAGGCGGGATTTAGGGCGTGTAACGCCCTCGCAAAGCCCAAGCGATATCCATTATCAAGCACAGGCCGCGGTAACTTGCTGCCCGCGTCGCCGCGAGTGCGAAACGGAACGAGGTATGGGTATGCAATCTCCGGTAGTTTTCGTCCCGTTGCCTGAAGTATGCTGGTTATGATTCTCCATTGTGGCCCCCAGTGCGGCATGCCCGCGACATAGGCATTGTTCATCGTTTCGAACTCTTCTACATCAGAAGTATCGCTGACTCG
>CALMVH010000221.1:0-7223 GCA_937873165.1 uncultured Rhodospirillales bacterium | reverse complement strand
CGCTTGCATGCCTTATACAGAATTGCATCTCCCGCAGTCGGTACAAAAGTATCCGTGCCACCAGCGGGATTTACGGAGGCAATTGCGATGCCTCTGCTTAGATAGTTGGGACCAACCATTCCCGGCACACAGATATCGGCGTGGCTAGAAGCGGCGACCGGTCTCAGCGCCGTATCCAATGTCTGGAAAATTTCGTGACGCGTGAGCCTTGCGCGTTCATGCCAGAGCAAAGCAAGAGAAGAGCGGTCAAGCGTTTGAATTTCAGGTCGGTAACTCACCTCACCCCGAATACTTGGGCCGGGTTGTCCGGCGATAGGCCGATGTGTACCGATCCGTGACTGGAGGCGTACTCCCAGCCTTGTATCGGCTCATGGATGGTAAAGCCGGGCGACCTGTGCACCCCCGCGGCGGCCAAAGGCAGGTCGATGTTGATGTCGGCATGCCCGTCGGGGTCCAGCATGACCGCCACGAAGACCACGCCGGAGTGTCCCGCACGCGTGCGGCTGAAGAACAGGACACGGTCGTCGGGCACGTCGTGGAACGTCAGGCCCAACGGGCGTTGTAACTGCGGCCATGCGCGGCGGATCTCGTTCAGCCGCTTGACGTAGTTGCGTATGTTGCCCGGCCGGTCCCAGTCCCAGACCTTGTACTGGTATTTTTCGGAATGCAGGTACTCTTCCTTACCGGGTATGGCCTCGCCCTCGCAAAGCTCGAACCCGTTATAGATGCCGTATATGCCAGACAGGAATGCCGCCAGCGCCGCCCGCAGCATGAAAGCGGAGCGCTTGCCCGATTGCAGGAACGTCGGGAGAATATCCGGCGTCGAGGTGAAGAAGTTGCCGCGGTAATACTCGGCCAGCTCGGTCTTCGTCAGGTCGTTCAGGTATTGCGTCAGTTCGCCCTTCGTATTGCGCCACGTAAAGTAAGTGTAGGACTGCGTAAATCCGCACTTGGCCAGTTCCGCCATCATCTTCGGCTTGGTGAACGCTTCGGCGAGGAAGATCGTTTGCGGGTGCTTCGCCTGCACCTCGCGGATCATCCATTCCCAGAAGGGCAGGGGCTTGGTGTGCGGATTGTCGACGCGGAAGATATCCACGCCCTGCTCGACCCAGAACAGCACCACGTCGCGCAGCGCGTGCCACAGCTCCTGCCAATGCGGCCCGAAGAAGTTGACGTTGACGATGTCCTGGTACTTCTTCGGCGGGTTTTCCGCGTACTTGATCGTGCCGTCGGCGCGCCAGTAGAACCACTCGGGATGCTCGACGACCCAAGGGTGATCCATCGAGCACTGGATGGCGAAGTCGATGGCGACCTCCATCCCGTGTTCACGGGTGGCGGTCACGAAGCGGCGGAAATCGCTCAAGGTGCCAAGGTCCGGGTGCACATCCAGGTGACCGCCCATTTTACCGTTCCCCATGGGGCCGCCAATGGCGTAGGGGCTGCCGGGTTCGCCGGGTTCGGCCGTCACCGAATTGTCGCGGCCCTTGCGGTGCTTCAAGCCGATGGGGTGATGCGGCACCAGGTAAACCACGTCGAAGCCCAGGTCGCGCACATACGGCAGGCGAGCGATGCAATCGTCGAACGTGGCGCTTTTATTGGGATCGGTGCCCTGGCTGCGGTGGAACATCTCGTACCACGCGGCATTCACCGCGCGTTCGCGGTCCACCGTGACCTCCACCTCGTGCGTGCTGCGGGTCAGGTTGTCGCGGCGGACCTCCGACGAGAACAGCAGCGCCACCTTGTCGTCGTCCGATGCCGCCTGGTCAAAGGCCTTCAGCATGGCGTTCAACGCCGCGCGCCCGACAACGCTGGCGCTTTTGGCTGCGGTCTCCAGCAGCGTGCGGCCTTCCCCCAGTTCCAGGTGAACGGCCTGCTTCGCGTCGTACTTGCGGCTTGTGTCGTAGCGCCATGTCTCGAAGGCGTCGATCCATCCCTCGATCGAGAAATACAGCCGCCCGATGCGGCTGAGCATGACGTCGCCCCGCCACCGGTCGTTGTCGAACGGGCGCATCTTGGCCCGGCCCTTGCGGCGGCCCTGGTGCCACACGATCTCCGCACCCATCTTGTCGTGCCCGTCCGACAGGATGTCGGCCTCGATGCGCAGGCGGTCGCCGACCACGCGCTTCGCAGGGAACCGCCCGCCGTCGATTTCGGGATAGATATGCTCGATCGCGACCCGGGCCTGTGGGACCCATGCCTTGCTGGGCTGCGAGGGAGTGGCTTCAGGCAACTGGGAGGGCTGGCTGTCGGCCTGCCCCGGCGCTGTTTCATAGACGAGGTAGGTAAAGGGCTTCAGCTCGCGCCGCGCTGATTCGGGAGCCTCGTTGTGGCCGGGCGTGAGTTCGATCAGGTCGTCCGACGATACGCCCAGCCAGTCGCAGAACTCCTCGCGCTCGATCCACACGGACGCGTCGAAGATGTTGGTGACAAAGGCTACGGTCGACTGGCGGGACTGGTCGAAACGCGCGAAAGCCGTCGCGCCGTCCGCAAAGCGCTGGAACTCCATCGGGCCCTCGACATTCAGCGCGGGTGCCGCGGCCTTCATCAGGTTGATGGCGCGAATGTCGTCTGAAAGGTCGTAGGTCTTGGTGTCGGGCGTCCAGTCGGCGGGGGTGGTGCCGGTTACGCTCAGCGGCTTCGTTAATCCGTACTCGTATCCCATGGGCATCATGACGCCGCTCGAGAAGCAGGCGGCCTTGGCGTACTCGAAGACGGCGCGCCTTGCCTGCTGGTCAGGCGGCAGCCATGCAAAGTCAGCCGCGACCCGCGTGGTGTCGTGGCTTTCGGGAAAGGCGATGGAAGGACCCATGTTGCGGAACTGGTTGTACTGCTCGACGGCCCAATCGGTCGACAGATCCCACCATTTGGCGCTGTTGAAGAAGTAGTCGAAGCCGACACCGCGCAGGGCCTCGATCTCGTCCAGGCGGCATCCCAGCGTTTCCGCCGCGAACACCGCTTTCGGGTTCACGTCGCGCGCCGCGTTGATCAGGCTGTTCCATACATCGCCCGGCACCTTGTAGGCGGCGTCGCAGCGGAAGCCGGCAACGCCCAGCTTTGCCAGCCGTTTCACATAGCCGCTGAAGTACGCGACGATCTGTTCGCGCCCGGAGCCGCCGAAGTCCAGCTCGGCAAGATCACCCCAGACCTGGCCCGGTCCGCCGGCGGGATCGATGGCGAACGGCGCGCTGATCTTTCCATCGGCATCGCGCAGGTACCAGTGCGGCTTTTCGGTCGTGAAGGGGTGGCTGTCGGCGGTGTGATTGATCACCAGATCGACCATGACGCACACCCCCGCCTCGCGGGCGGGATCGGTCAGGAGGGGAATGTTTGTTTCCAGCGACAAATCCTCGCCAGGCGCAAAACGTGGATCGATCTCGTCATAGCTTGCGACGGCGTACAGGCTGCGCGATCCGCCGGTGCGGTGCACGGGGTTGATGTAGACCCAGTCGAATCCCATGGCCGCGATGCGCGGGAAATGGGCCGCCGCAGCGGTGAGGTTTTCCGTCAGCAGCGGGAAAAGGTTATACAGCCGAACGGAGGTTGCCGACACGGGTTCGGGACGCGCTTGCTTCTGTTTCATGGGTTTGATCGTGCCGGTCAGTGTTTCAAACGTTGGTACCAGTGTCTTTTGCGCGGCGGCGTCTGCAGGGCGGAAACGAAACCATCGAACCACGCCGTCACGTCGTTGACGCGTAGCACCTTCATCATGGCCCGCCAACGGTCCTGTCTTTCCTCCAGCGACATCGAAAGGGCGCGCTCCAGCGCCTTCGACACCTCTTCGGTATCGTAAGGGTTGACGATCAACGCCGTGTCCAGTTCCACCGCCGCGCCCGCGAACTGCGAAAGCACCAGCACGCCCGGATCGCTTTCGGGCTGACAGGCGACGAACTCCTTGCACACCAGGTTCATGCCGTCGCGCAGTGGCGTGATGTAGCAAACCTCGCAGCTGCCATAAAAACCGGACAGCACGGGCGAGGGATAGCTTTCATTGGTATAGCGGATCGGCTGCCACGAGGCGTTTCCGAACCGGCCGTTGATCCGGCCTGTCAGCGAGGCAAGTTCGTCCTGTAGATTCTTATACGCGTTGACGTCCGATCGGGTCAGCGGGGCGATCTGCAGGAACGTTACGTTTTCGCGCCGCTCGGGTACTTCGGCCACAGCCGTTCGTAGGCCCGGAAGCGTTGTGGCAGGCCCTTGCTGTAGTCCAGACGGTCCACACCGATGATCGTGCTGCCCTCGCCGATGGTCTGCCGTAGTTTCGCGACCTGCGGATCGGACTGCGCCGCCGCGGCCATGGCAACATAATCGTCGACATTGATGCCGACGGGAAACGAGCCGAGACTGGTGATGCCCGCCGCCGAACGCACGGTATCGTCGTCCAGCTGCGTGACGAACAGCGACCGGTTGGCATAACGCAGGAAGCTGCGCTGGTCGCCTGGCGTCTGGAAGCCCAGCAGATCGTATGACAGCAGATGGCCGAACAATTCCGCATGCCGGGGAATGCATTCGATGGAAAAGCTGGCGGGGAACGGCGTGTGCAGGAAAAACCCGATCGGTTGCTTGATTCCCAGCTGCTTCAGGTAGGTGCCGACCATCAGGAAGTGGTAGTCGTGGATCCAGATCAGGCTGTCTTCCCTGACCAGCTTTGCGACTTCCTCGGCGACCTGCCGGTTTATACTCTCGTACTTCTCGCGGTACACCCGGTCGTAGACCATCAGGTCGACGCGGTTGTGCATGATGGGCCACAGCGTGCCGTTCGACATGCCGTTATAGAAGTCGGAAAAATCGGACTCGCGATAGTCGATCGTCGCCAGCTTGGCGGGCCCGGAAGCGGTCACGGTTGCCGGTCCCGGGGTGTCGGTCACGGTCTTGCCGCTCCACCCGAACCAGGTGCCGCCGCTTTTCTGCATCCCGGAGAACAAGGCTGCCGCCAGACCGCCGGCGGCGTTGGTCTTGTCAGCCAGCGAGGAGACCCGGTTGGAAACAACGATCAGGTCCATGACATTCGTCCTCGCACCGATTGCCCACAGGGACTATGCTTCGCAGAACAATGTGCGCGAAAACGGGTTCCCGGTAAACGGGTCCTGTACCGGGTTCCATTCTAACGCTTGCACCCCATGCCCGAATTCCCATCATCCAGAACCCGCTTGTACGTCGATCAGCCGCTAGCCGTTGGCGAAGTCATCGCGTTGACGGAAGCTCAATTCCACCAGTTGAAGACCGTGCAAAGATTGGCGACCGGCGCCATCCTGGGGTTGTTCGATGGCGTGAACGGCGGTTTCTTGGCGGAATTGAGGCTTGAAAAGAAATCCGCCGTCGCGGTGGTAACATCCCAATCCCAGATTCTGGAGCCGCTGGGTGAGCTGACCTTGCTCTTCGCGCCGATCAAAAGCGCGCGATTCGACTTCCTGGTGGAGAAAGCGACCGAACTGGGAGTAACCCGGTTGCGGCCGGTCTTGACGGATCGCACGCAGGGCGATCGCGTTAATGTCCGCCGTCTGCGCGAGACTGTGCGCGAGGCCGCGGAACAATGCGGCCGCGTGGAACTGCCCCGGGTGGACGAACCCGAGAAGCTTGTCCGGATCCTGGAAGGCTGGAACCAGGCCGATGCATTATACCTCTGCGCCGAAGCGGGTGCCGCGCTTCCCCTGCACCGGGCGAGCAAGCCGGGAAGGGGCGCCGTCCTGATCGGTCCCGAGGGAGGGTTTTCCCCTGTGGAGTTTGCGCGCCTTCGGTCCCTGCCGTTTGTGGTTCCGGTTTCGCTGGGACCACGCATCCTGCGGGCGGAGACGGCGGCCATTGCGGCCTTGGCCTGCTGGCAGGCCATCGAAGGCGACTGGCAGTCGCGACCCGATACGCAAGGGGAAGCCTGATGTCGACGAAGCAGGACGCCGGACAGGAGCCTGTTACATCGCGCACACAGATGGCGGCATACCTTGCCGGCGGCGCCAAGGCCCCGGGAAGCGAACGCATCGGCGTTGAACACGAAAAGTTTCCCTTCGACCTGGACACGTTGAAACCGGTCCCCTTCGATGGTCCCCATGGTATCGAGGCGTTTCTAGACGGCATGCGTCGATTCGGCTGGGAGGAAACTCGCGAAGGCACGCGTTTGATCGGTTTGCACCGCGGCGGCGAGGTCATCTCGCTCGAACCCGGGGGGCAGGTGGAACTCAGCGGGGCCGCCCTCGAAACGGTGCACGAGGTTGCCCGCGAACTGGACAGGCATCTGTTGGAGGCCAACCAGGTCGCCGCGGAACTGGGCTTCGGCTTTCTCGGCCTTGGCTACCATCCGACCGCGCGGCGGGAGGATATCCCGGTCGTGCCCAAGGAGCGCTACGCCATCATGCGGCGCTACATGCCGCAGGTCGGCCGCCGCGGCCTCGACATGATGGCCCGTACCTGCACGGCGCAGGTGAACCTGGACTTCACGTCCGAAAACGACATGGTGACGAAGCTGCGCGTCGGGCTGAAGCTGCAGCCGGTCGCCACTGCCTTGTTCGCAAACTCGCCCTTTGCCGAAGGTATTCCCGCATCCAGCATCGACGAACGTGCGGCAGTATGGCTGGACGTCGATCCCGCGCGCACCGGCAGCCTGCCCATCGCGTTTGAGGCTGATTTCGGTTTCGAACGGTTCGTCGATCACGCGCTGGACGTGCCGATGTATTTCGTCAGGCGGAACGGAGGCTACATCGATGCGGCGGGATGTTCGTTCCATGACTTCATGGCGGCACGATTACCAGCGCTGCCCGGTGAACGGCCAACCATGACCGACTGGGCCGAGCACATCACCACCGTGTTCACCGATGTGCGGCTGAAGCGTTACCTCGAAATGCGCGGGGCCGACGTCGGCCTGCCTTCGCAAATCCTCGCGGTGGCGGCCCTGTGGACGGGATTGTTCTACGATCCGGGCGCGTTGTCTCGCGCCTCCGACCTGGCAGGATCGATATCCGTCGCCGACCTGCCTGGCTTGCGGATCGCCGCGGCGCATCAGGGGCTGGCCAATGCAAGGCTGCTGGACCTCGCCCGCCACATGGTGGCCATGGCGCGGTCCGGGCTGGAGGCGCGTGGGCGGTTGGACGATCAGGGCCGCGACGAACGTATGTACCTGAACTGCGTCGAACCTGCGCTAGAAAGCGGATGGTCGCCCGCGCACCGCCTTGCCGCCGCGTACCGGAGCCACTGGCAATCCGCGATGGAGCATGCGTTCGAGGCCAACAGATATT
>CALMVH010000220.1 GCA_937873165.1 uncultured Rhodospirillales bacterium | reverse complement strand
CGGTTGCAGGCGGCGTTCGAAACCGTACGGGTACATTTCCGCACCCTGTTCGCGGGCCTGTTCGGCGGTGGCGAAGCGGACCTGACCCTGACCGGACTCGACGATCCACTGGAAGCGGGCCTGGAAATCTTTGCGAGTCCGCCGGGCAAGAAACTGCAAATCCTGTCGCTATTGTCGGGGGGAGAGCAGGCGCTGACGGCGCTGGCGCTGCTGTTCGCCATGTTTCTGTCGACGCCTGCGCCCGTTTGCGTTCTGGACGAAGTCGATGCGCCGCTCGATGATGCCAATGTGACACGGTTTTGCGACCTTCTCCACCGGATCAGCGTTGAAACAGGAACGAGGTTCCTGGTGATCACGCATCATCGTGTTACGATGGCGCGCATGCATCGGTTGTATGGAGTGACCATGGCGGAACGCGGTGTTTCCATGCTGGTATCGGTGGATCTGACGACGGCGGAAACCATGGTGGAGCCCGCCCTGTACGTGGCGGCAGGATAAGATGCCCCGGCGCCGCACGGCCGGTAACCCGTACCGCGACCGCTGGTCGGTCGCGGTGTCTGTCGTTATACATGCGCTGATCATCGCAGCCTTGCTGTACGTGCGGCTGAAACCCGTCAACAGGGCGGGTCTGCCACAGCCGATTGCGATATCGATGCTGCCCCCGGAGACATTGACTCCGACAAACAGCCAAGCCGCGGCGGGGCTGCCGATGACCTCATCGGCGCGTCAGGCTTCATCTGCCGCTTCAGCCGCCTCGACATCTGCCCCGGCGCCGGCTACCCACCCTGCGCTGCCGCCGCAGCCAAGGCAGATCGCCTCGGCAATGCCGGTACTTTCAGTACCCTCGCCGCAATCTGCGCAAAGCGCGCCCTTCCCGTCGGCGGCTCTTTTGCAGCAGCCTTTCAGCCCGGTTCAGCAGGCCGCCCCGACGGATGTTGTCAGCATGCGCACCCCTCCAATGGTGCTGGAAGCGCCGGCCGACCCGGAACCCGAACCCGCAAACCCCGCCGCGAACGCCGTTGGAGGCGCGGGCACCGGGGCTGCTTCGCAGGCTGGTCCCGGTGCCGGGCCAGGGGCACCGGGCGGCGGCGGGAATGGCCAAATTCACGGCGGCGGAGTCGCGGGACAAGGCAAGCAGGATTTCCAGTTCCTGGTCCTGGAAATGAACCAGCTTGGCCGGGGCAACTCCATCCAGAACCTGCGGGATTTCACCGATCAGTTGAAGCAGTGCGGGTTGGCGGCGGTCAAAACCCAGGACAAATCCTGGCTGGTTACGGTGGAGGTTCAGTTCGACCCCACGGGCTACATGACCGGGGCGCAAGTCGTGGACCCGCCTGCCCTGCCGTCCGACGCCTACAAGATGGCTGTGCAGCAGCTGATGCAGCCGCTGACCACGCCCGGATGCAATCACCTGAACCTGTCGATGGAACGCCCGGCCTTCCACACCGCCACCCTTTATTTCTATCCTCATGGCAATCCACAGATGCCGGATCAGATACCCGACGGACCCCTGCTGGGCTCGATTGGCCCCCGGCGGTAATTGCACTGAATCCACCGGCTTGACACCGGCATACACCATCCGTATGGTCCGCACGTTTTCGGGTTTCGGCCCGGAAATCTTGCTGTTTCGCACGATTCTAGAAGGTCGGCCTTGCCCCTATCCTCCAACGAGTCGGACAAGAGCGACCTGGAAGAGCGCTTGCGGCAGGCCACTGAGCGGCAGACGGTTCGATCCGTTCACGCCGCTCCGGCTCAAGGTGATTCCAGCGTTGGGATCGCGGCGCGCAGCGGGATCGAGTTCGTGGCGGCGATCGTCGTGTCGGTCGGAATCGGCTTTGCTGCCGACCATTGGCTGCACACATCGCCGATCGGAGTGCTTGTGATGCTCGTCCTCGGTTTCGGGGCCGGGCTGTTGAACCTTTACCGCACGTTGAACGGCATTCCGGTCAGCGTGACCAGCAGAAGCCCCGGGGCGAACAGCCCCGTGGCAGACGACGACGAGATCAACGGGTAACGAAACGGACGCCGGACAACACCCATGGAAAGCCCGCTCGCGCAATTTGCGATTCATCCCCTGTTTCACCTGCCGATGGCGGGTTACGATCTCGCGTTCACCAATTCATCGCTGGCGATGCTGCTGGCCTTTCTTGCCACGGTCGTGGTGTTCATGGTGGGTACGCGCAAGGCCGCGGTTGTTCCAGGAACCCTGCAATCGGTGGCCGAATCGATCTATCAATTCGTCGAAACCATGGTCGAGGATAACATCGGGCATGGCGGCCGTCACTTCTTCCCCCTGATCTTCGCGATCTTTACGATGGTGCTGTTCGGCAACATCTTCGGGCTGATCCCGACGAATTTTACTTTCACCAGCCATATCGTGGTCACGGGCGCCATCGCGCTGTTCGTGTTCTGTCTGGTGATCGTCGCCGGCGTGGCCCGCAATGGCCTGCACTGGTTCTCGATTTTCATGCCATCGGGCGTGCCGGCATACATCATCCCGCTGATGATCCCGATCGAGATCATCTCGTTCCTGTCGCGCCCGCTCAGCCTGTCCGTTCGATTGTTCGCCAACATGCTCGCCGGGCACGTGATCTTGCATGTGTTTGCCGGGTTCTGCGTCCTGCTGGCGGGTCTGCTGGGCGGCTTCGGCATCATCCTCAGCCTGCTGCCGCTTTCGGTCAACGTGGCGTTCATGGGCCTGGAACTGCTGGTAGCATGCCTGCAGGCCTATATTTTCGCCATCATGAGCTGTATTTACCTGCGCGATGCGGTAGACGTTCACCACTAACCCCTAGTCACGTAACTGGAGCCTACTTTCATGGATCATGATTCTGCCAAGCTGATTGCCGTCGCAATCGCCGTGTTGCCCCTCTTGGGCGTCGGTATCGGCCTTGGTCACCTGTTCGCCGCCTGGATCGGCGCGGTTGGCCGCAATCCCGAAGCGGCACCCACGCTGCGCAGCCTGGGCTTCCTGTTCTTCGCGCTGACCGAAGCCATCGGCCTGTTCGCCCTGGTGATCGCGTTCATGATCCTGTTCGTATTCTAACCCAGTGATCCGGCGCTTCCCTGCCCACGGCCTGGCGGCCCTGATTGTTGCTCTTCTGCCTGCGGTCGCGCGGGCGGAAGACGTAAAGCCGGGCATGCCGCAGCTTGATCCTTCGACCTACCCCAGCCAGCTCTTCTGGCTGCTGGTGTTCTTTGTGCTGTTCTATTTGTTCGGCTGGAAGGTCGCGATGCCTCGCGTGGGCGGGATCATCGCGCGGCGCCAGGCGCAGATTTCAGGCGATCTCGGTCAGGCGACCGCCGCGTCGGCCGAGGCGCAGCGCCTGAATCACGAGCTGGATGCCGGCCTGTCGACCGCCCGGGAAGAAGCGCAAGCGCTGATCGTGTCCGCCACATCTGAAATCCGGGATCATGCCGCCGCGCAGGACGAGATCCTGAACAAGGATCTGGTACAGCGAATCGAACAGGCCGAGTCTTCGATCAATGCGTCGCGGGATGCGGCGCTGGGTACGATCGACTCGATTTCCGGCGGTATCGTGCAGGAAACCCTGATGAAGCTGGCGCATGTCGAGATCGACAGCCAGGAAGCCGCGCGAGCGATCGCGCAAGTCGACCTGAAGAAAGGCTGATCATACATGTCTTCGGCTGAACTATGGGTTATCGCTGCCACGATCATTTTCGCGGCGCTGATCTGGAGGCCCGCGAAGAAAGCCCTGGGTTCGGGCCTCGAAACCCGACGTAACCAGATTATGCACGATCTGAACGAAGCCAACCGCCTGCGCGCCGAAGCGGAAGCCCTCCTGGCGGATGCCAGGCAGCGCCAGGAGAGTGCCACCCGGAATGCCGCCGATATCGTGGCTTTCGCAAAGGCCGAAGTGGCGCGTATGCACGTACGCGCCGAAGGGGACATGAAGCAATCCATCGCGCGGCGCGAACGCCAGGCCACCGACCGGATCGCGCAGGCGGAAACTTCCGCCTTGACCGAGATCCGGAGCCGCGCGGTCGATCTGGCGTTAGAAACGTCCGCTCAGTTGCTGAGTGAGAAATTGCCCGGAGACAAGGGTAACCAGATCTTGGACGATGTGATCGCGACCCTGCCCGCCAAGCTGGCGAACGCACGCTGACGCTGCCGCAAACCGCGTCCCTGGTCGATGTCGCGCAGTTGGGATACCAGGCCCGCGCCGTCTCTCCAACCCTGGCGCTATCGCCGGATTGGCAACGCAGCCAAGCGCTGATGAGCGCCGCACAGGTTCTACGCCAGCGCGAAAACCGTCTTCGCGAAGCAAACGAGGCCGATCTTGCCTCGGCGCGCCTCAAGGACCTGTCAGGACCCATGCTCGACCGCCTGGCACTGGGCTCATCCGGCATCGAAGCCATGGCAGCAGGCCTGGAAGCAACCGCAGGGCTGCCCGATCCGCTTGGCCGCACCTTGGCAGACTGGACCCGGCCAAACGGATTGAACATTCAGCGAGTATCGGTGCCGATCGGGGTTATCGGCATCATCTACGAGTCGCGCCCCAACGTCACGGCCGATGCGGGCGGGCTATGCGTCAAATCCGGCAATGCTGTCATCCTGCGCGGGGGATCGGAAAGCTTTCGAACATCGTTGCTGATCGTGCAGTGCCTGTGCGAAGGGCTGGAGAGTGTCGGATTGCCCCGCGACTGCGTGCAGTTCGTGGAAACGACCGACCGGCAGGCTGTCGGCGACATGCTGCGCTTGTCGGACTACATCGACGTGATCGTGCCACGCGGCGGCCGATCTCTGGTCGCGCGGGTTGCCGAGGAGTCGCGCATCCCGGTGTTCGCGCATCTCGAAGGTCTTTGCCACGTTTACATCGACGGCGCCGCTGGTATCGTGATGGCGCGGGACGTGACGGTAAACTCGAAGCTACGCCGTGTTTCCGTCTGCGGCGCTGCCGAAACCCTGTTGATCGACCGTTCGGCACTCGAGCGGTTCCGGCCCGTACTCGATGACCTTAACACGCTGGGATGTGAGATTCGCGGTGATCCGACGATCTGCGCTTCATTTCCAGCCGCGATTCCGGCGACAGAGGCGGACTGGACAACCGAGTACCTCGACCGGGTTATCGCGGTTGCGGCCGTGGAGGGCGTCGGCGGTGCGATCCGGCACATCAACACCTACGGCTCGCACCACACCGACAGCATCGTAACGCAGGATCACGCGGCCGCGTAGGCGTTCCTGGATGGCGTCGACAGCGGCATCGTCCTGGTCAACGCTTCCACGCAGTTCGCCGATGGCGGCGAGTTCGGATTTGGCGCCGAGATCGGCATATCGACCGGCAAGCTGCATGCGCGCGGCCCGATCGGCGCGGAACAATTGACAACCTATAAGTACTCGGGGCGCGGCAACGGGCAGACCCGCTCATGAAGCCACTCTCCAGATCGAAGCCAATGCCGCACCGTTTCGGGGGACAGGCATGGACGGGGCG
>CALMVH010000219.1 GCA_937873165.1 uncultured Rhodospirillales bacterium | reverse complement strand
GTTCACGGGAGGCCTGGAGCGCCCGTTCGAGCGCCTCCATCTCGACCAAGCCGTCGCGCGTGACGGGAATGCGCGTTGCCTCGGCGGCATTCATCACCGACGGGTGTTCGATCGCCGATGTCAGCACAGGCCTGCCGGTGATGCCGCGCAGGACCCAGTTGTTTGCTTCGGTCGCGCCGCTGGTGAAGTAAACATTGCCAGGCAATGTCCCAGTCAGTTCGGCAACCTGTCTTCTGGCTTTTTCCAGATGCATGCGAGCCGCACGGCCTTCCGCGTGAATCGACGACGCATTGGTCGGCTCGTCCATTACGGCCAGCATGGCGTCGCGCGCGACCGGCTTCAGGGGACTGGTGGCGTTGTGGTCGAGATAAACGCGGCTCATAGCACTGATATGGGTCTGCTGCGCGCGGGCACACCCACCGCCGTCGTGCCCGGCGGGATATCCTGCAGAACCACGGCATTGGCGCCGACCCGCGCGTCCGCGCCGATCGCGATATCGCCCAGGATCGTGGCGCCCGCGCCGATGGTTACGCGGTCGCCGATCGTCGGGTGCCGCTTGCCTGCGCGTCCCGACAGCCCGCCCAGCGTCACGTTCTGGTAGAGCGTGATGTCGTCGCCGAGGATCGAGGTTTCGCCGATCACCACGCCCATGCCGTGATCGATGAACAGATTGCGGCCAATCGCGGCGGCGGGATGGATTTCGATCCCCGTCATGAACCGCGCTGCCTGCGCAAACATCTGGCCGAGAAAAAAGAACCCCCGCGTCCATAAAGCGTGAGTCAGTCGATACATCAATACGGCATGAACACCGGGATACAGCAGAATCACTTGCGTACGCGACCTTGCCGCCGGGTCGCGGGCAAGAATACTATCGATAAAAGTGAAAAAACTATTGAACATCGGCCACTGGAATCTGCTATGAAGGCTTTCCAGATTAAGCGTTGAACCCGGCGTTCCGAGTCAAGCGGTTTTGCGAAGCGCGATGGTTTCCATCAGGCCTTCTATCCGTATTGCAAGCGTGATGTTTTCGACACGCGGGAAAGACCAGTTTTTTGAGAGTAAGTCTTAATGCCTGAAGTCGTCATCAACGGACCCGCAGGTCGCCTGGAAGGCCGTTACCACCACAATCCCGATCCCCTGTCGCCCGTTGCCGTTGTCTTGCATCCGCATCCGCAGAACGGCGGCACCATGAACAATCGCGTGGCTTATACGATTTTCCAGGCCTATGCAGCCTTGGGATTTTCCGTGCTGCGGTTCAACTTCCGGGGCGTCGGGCGCAGCCAGGGCCGCTACGATCGTGGCGAAGGGGAACTGGCCGACGCAACGGCTGCGCTCGATTGGCTGCAAACCTATCATCCCAATGCCAGCTCGGCGTGGATTGGCGGCTTTTCGTTCGGCGCGTGGATCGGCATGCAGTTGCTGATGCGCCGTCCCGACCTCGAAGGGTTCGTGGTCGCCTCGCCGCCGGCAAGCATGTACGACTTCAGTTTCCTTGCCCCGTGCCCATGCTCCGGCCTGATCGTCCAAGGCGACAAGGATGAACTGGTGTCCGAACCGACAGTCGCAAAGTTGTCTGACAAGCTGGCGAAGCAGCGCGGCCTGACCATGGATTACCGTGTCGTGCCCGGCGCCGACCACTTCTTCCAGAACCATGCCCAGACGGTCCACGATCATATCGTGGACCACGTGTCGCGCAAGCTCAGCCCCCAGCTCGCGGAAGTCGCGGAGTAGGCGTCACGCAGCCTTGCGGCTGCGGTCGTGGTGGTCGTCCGCTTGCTTGCGATATAGCCGTGCCAGCTCGCCGTTGCGGGCCAGTAGCTCGGACAGGCTGCCGTGCTCGATGATGCGCCCCTGGTCCAGCACATAGATCTGGTCGAAGCGACTCAGCAGGTGCAGCCGGTGAATGCTGGAAACAATGCACGCGTCCGTGCGGCTGGCAAATACCCGGTCGTATACCTCCGCTTCTGTCGCGGGATCCAGGGCGCTGGTCGGCTCGTCGAACAGCAACAGGGATGAATCCCGGGCGGCGAACAAGCCACGAGCCAGAGCCAGGCGCTGTTTCTGTCCACCTGACAGATTGACGCCGCGCTCGTTCATCTGGGTTTCAAGACCGTTGCCCAGGCTTTCCAGCACCGTATCGAAACACGCCATGCGAACGGCCGCGGCGACGGCGTCGTCGTGCCCTGGCACGCCGCAGGTAATGTTGTATCGAGCCGAATTCTCGAAGATCTCCGCGTCCTGGGGAACCAGTGTCGACACATCCCCCAGCGCACCCAGCGCCGCGGGACGGCCGTCGAGCGACAGCGAACCGTCTTCCGCCTGATGCAAGCCGCGCAACAGGCGCAGCAGGGTGCTCTTGCCGCATCCGCTCGCCCCTACCAATGCGATGCGCTTGCCGCGCGTCAGATCAAGCGAGACCGCATCCAGGCTGTGCGGATAATGATCCTTATCCTGGTAACGGAAGCTGACATTTTCCACCCGCGCCGTCTGCCAGTCATGATCGGTGGATTCATTGGCCGGCGCGCCATGATGCCGGAAGGCCGTCTCGATCTCGTGGATGCCCGACAGGTTGACGCGGTAGCGGAGCAGGGACTGGTATTTACCCCCGAAGCCGCCGACTGATCCGCCGATCTGCTGCAGATACCGAAATACCGCGACAAAGCCGCCGGCCTCCAGCCCTGCGGCGCTGGAGTGGTGGATCAGCGCGTAGACCATCAGCGAAATGCCGACGATTACCTGCAGGAACAGGTTGATAATGAACCATTTCTGCTCTTGCAGCAGCACAATGCGGTCGCGGGGGGTAACGATAGCCGCCATGCGCCGGTCGATCTCGGCCCGGCTGGCGCCCTGCAGGCGCAGGGTCAACACGGTCGCGATATTGCCGAGGTAATCGAACAACCCGGCCGACAGATGATGTTCGGCCTTGTTCTGGTCGTGGTTCAACAGGGTCAGGAGGCGGTCGAACCGGGCGACGATCACCAGCAGCAGCGGGATGGCGAACGCCACCAGCAGGGCAGTCTGGGGCGCAACCCAGGCCAGCATGATCATGCTGCCCGCCATGTTGAAGGCGACGTCCAGATAGCCGAACTGCTCGTCGGCAAACAGGTAAATCGCCTCGACCGCATAGTTCAGGCGGTTCAGCGTATCGCCCGAATGATGCGTCTGGTGCCAGGCCCAGGGCAGTCCGGTAACCTGACCGTACAGGCGCGAGGTCAGGCGCCGCCGCAAGGTAAAGGCAAGCCGGCGTTCCATGACGCGGGCTGGACCGTGAAAGCACCAGAAGGCGACGGTCGCGAGCGTCATCGCGCCCAGCCACAGCGCGATGTCACGGATGACGGAGTCGCCGCCTTTCGTCACGACATCCACCACCTTGCCCAGCAGCAAGGGTTGCATCAACGCGATCGAGTTGGCGACGAGCAGCAGCCCATAGGCGGTGGCCATCCTTTTCTTATCGCCTTCCGCCAAGTTCCAGCACGCGCGGATCAAGGTCAGGTAGGTGACTTTGTCGAAGGATTTCTTAAGCACGGTACTGTCCTCGAAATGATTTCCGAAGGATGCTGATCAACTATGGTGAAAATGAGATAAACATTATTGTATAAGACACTATTATCGTGATGAATCGGCTGTCTCTCGTTGCTGCGCGTTCCACATCGCGGTCAGCATGCCGTCCCGCGCGATCAACGCCTGGAAGCCGCCTTCCTTGCCACTTAGCCTGCGTACAACTACTGATCTGATAATCTAGAACTCGACCCATGCCGCTCACTGGCATTGCCGTATCAGCCGGTGGCGTCCTTCGTCAACGTCATGCTCAGGCCGTCGAGTTCGGGCTTGAAGGTGATCTGGCAGGACAGGCGCGAGTTGTCCTGCACGTTGAAGGCGCCGTCCAGCGTATAGGACTCTTCGTCGTTACGCCCGCCGACTTTCTCCATCCAGTCCTGGTCGATGTACACGTGGCAGGTGGCGCACGCGCAACTGCCGCCGCATTCGGCCCGCATCGGCAGTCCGGCGTCGCGGATCAGCTCCATGACCGTCCAGTTCAGCCGGCCGGTCACCTCCGTTTCGGTGCCGTCCAGTTGCTTCACGATCAGCCTCATGCAGAAACTCCCAGCTTCTCCTGCAGGCTGGAGCTGGAGGTCGTGTACTGGAAGCGGTAGCGCGCGGTCGGATGCACGATCCTGAACGCTTCCTGCGCCATCAGGGCCGCCTCGTGGAAGCCAGACAAAATCAGCTTCAGCTTGCCGGGATAGCTGTTGATATCACCGATGGCGAAGATGCCCTGTTCGCTGGTTTCGAACTTGGCGGTATCGACGGGGATCAGGTTCTCGGTCAGGTTCAGGCCGAAATTGGCAACAGGACCCAGCTTCATCGTAAGGCCGAAGAACGGCAGCATGCAATCGCATTGCACCACGTAGTCGTCGCCGTTGTCCGGCTTGACCCGCACGCCTGCCAACTGGCCGCCTTCACCCTCAAGGCTGACGATCTGGCCGATATGCAGCTTGACCTTTCCGGCGGCAACCAGCTCGCGCATCTTCGCGACCGAGTCGGGCGCGGCGCGGAAATCGTCGCGCCGGTGGATCAGCTGTAGTTCCGAGGCCATCGGCTGAAGGTTCAGCGTCCAGTCGAGCGCGGAGTCTCCCCCGCCTGCAATCAGGATGCTGCGGTCGCGGAACGTTTCCATTCGGCGCACCGCATAGAATACCGACTTTGCCTCGTACGCCTCGATCCCGGCGATTGGCGGCTTTTTCGGCATAAAGCTGCCGCCGCCGGCCGCGATCACGACTACCTTTGCGATCAGCGCGGTGCCGGCATCGGTTTCTATATGCCAGCGCCCGTCTTCCGTCTTCCTCAGGCTTTCGGCCATCTGGCTGAAATGGAAGACCGGGTGGAAGGGCTTGATCTGTTCCATCAGGCGGTCGGTCAGCCCCTGGCCAGTGACGCTCGGCAAGGCCGGGATGTCGTAGATCGGTTTTTCAGGGTACAGCTCCGCGCACTGGCCGCCCGGCCGGTCCAGTATGTCGATCAGGTGGGACTTCATGTCGTTCAGCCCCAGCTCGAACACGGCGAACAGGCCCACGGGACCCGCGCCGATAATGACCACATCGGTTTCGATCGGGCCTGTCTCGCCCATGTGCAACGATGCTTCGGAAACGCTTCCGTCCGCCATGCTGATTTCCGCCCGAAAGGCGGCCTTACCCTGCTGTTGAAGAGAGGCGCTCTTTTCCCATTTCACGCCCGCTGATGCAAGCGCAAAGGGCGTGTCTCAGGGCTTTGGATCGTTCTTGCGGGCTGGAGCCGAAGAAGGGTTCGTGGCCGCAGGTGATGATTTTGCTTCGTAGCGGTCGACGGCCTTGCCAAGTTCGCGGATAAACTGATCGTCTCCCAGCAATTTTCGGACGCGGGCCAGGGTCCGGTTGCGCTCTTCGCGGCTAAGGGCTTCCCCTTCCTGCGCTTTCAAGGGCTGTGGTGCCGCCTGGACCGTGGGCTTGAACCCCGCAAATCCATTGGTTGCCATATCCGCCTGCCGGATGATCGCGAGTTCGACGGAACTTACCCCGCCCAGGTTGGGAAACGATTGCATCGCAGCGAACCCACCCGCCGTCAAACCCCGCAGGGGTAATGCATCGGTGCCGCTGGACAGTATCGCGGCGGACTCAAGCGCATTTCCCAGCCGTGTTCCCAAAGCGCCACTGGTCTTGGTTCCGTGAGGACCGGCTTGCTTGAGAGACCCTATGGTGAGAGGCTGCCTTTCCGCCAAGCTGCCCGCCACAAGCGGGCTAGAAAGACGAACAACGGTCTCGTCCACCTGGCGCTCGAAAGACGCTGACACGAAGCGCGAAAGCCCCAGGTCCTCCGCCGATGCGCGCGCATCCTTGATGAACGAGTGTCTTTCGATGCCAAGCGTCGCATACGCGCCTGTGATTACCGAAGTCGGGTTAGGTTTTTTCATGCTACGCCAGCCTGTTCACGCGATGATTGTTTACCAGTTTTGCGTCTGTCCCTCAAGACAATCGTCTGCATCAATTGCCGTGACATCGGTGGCATGTCCCGCTAGATCGAGCTATGTCCACTTCGCTGCAAACGACCATCGAAACCGCCTGGGAAACCCGCGCGTCGCTTTAACCCGAAAGCGGGGGAGCCGTGCGCGCCGCAGTGGAGGCAGCGCTCGCTGGGTTGGACGATGGCAGCCTGCGCGTTGCCGAAAAGCGCGACGGCCAATGGCATGTCAGCGGCTGGCTGAAAATGGCGATCCTGCTGTCTTTCCGCCTCCAGGCCAACCAGCCCCTGGAAGGCGGATACGACAAGGTCGCTTTGAAATTCGCGGGCTGGACCGAATCACAGTTCGGCGCGGCGGGGTTCCGCGCGGTGCCGGGCGCTGTTGTTAGGCGAGGCGCTTACATTGCACCCAACGTGGTGCTGATGCCAAGTTTCGTGAACCTGGGGGCGCATGTCGGGCGCGGCACGATGGTCGATACCTGGGCGACGGTCGGCAGTTGCGCCCAGATCGGCGAACACTGCCACATCTCGGGCGGGGCGGGCATCGGCGGCGTGCTGGAGCCGTTGCAGGCAAACCCCGTGATCGTCGAGGACAACTGCTTCATCGGCGCGCGCTCGGAAGTGGCGGAGGGCGTGATCGTCGGCGAGGGGTCGGTGCTGTCGATGGGCGTCTATCTTGGGGCCTCGACAAAGATCGTGGATCGCGCAACGGGAGAGATTTATCGCGGCACCGTGCCGCCCTATTCCGTGGTGGTGCCGGGTACCCTGCCGGCTGAGAATGGCAAACCCGGTCTATACTGCGCGGTGATTGTAAAGCGTGTCGATGCGCAAACGCGCGCAAAAACCGCGGTGAACGACCTGCTGCGTGACTGATTTGGCCGATCCGCTAGTGCTGGCACAGGCGCTGATCCGGTGCCGCAGCATTACACCCGACCACAACAGTGCCGGGGATGGCGGCGCAATGGACCTGGTGCAGGGCTGGGCAGAGGCGCTGGGGCTGCGCACCGCGCGATACGACCGCAACGCCACGCCCAATCTGCATGCCTGCACAACAGGGCCGGGGCCTACCCTTTACTTCGCCGGACATACCGACGTCGTGCCGCCTGGGGAAGGGTGGGCGCACGATCCGTTCGCCGCAGTACCTGACAAGGGCGTGCTGTATGGACGCGGCGCGGTTGACATGAAAGGAGCGATTGCCTGCTTCGTCGCGGCTTTGGCGCGGACGCCGGGCAGGCGAGTGTCGGCCGGCCTGCTGATCACGGGCGACGAGGAGGGCCACGCCGCTGACGGGACGGAGTTCCTGTTGAAGCAAATGCTGAACAACGGGCATGGGATCGCCCGGTGCATCGTGGGGGAGCCGACCTCGCTGGGCTGGATCGGCGATACCATCAAGATCGGACGGCGCGGCAGTTTGAACGCCACACTTCGCGTGGTGGGGGTACAGGGTCATTCGGCTTATCCGCAACTGGCCGGCAACCCCGTGCCGCGCCTCGCCGCGATAATCGAAGCGCTGAAGGCCACGCCGCTGGACGACGGCACCGACGCGTTCGAGCCGAGCACGCTGGCTTTCACAGGCCTGTCCGCCGGAACCGGCGCGACCAACGTGACCCCGGCCGATGCCACCGTGCGGTTTAACATTCGCTTCACCCCCGCGCACACGCCGGAAAGTCTGGAAGCGGAACTCCGCCGCCGAATTGCAGGCCTCGGTCCCTATGAGTTGTCGGCGACCTGCAACGCTCTGCCGTTCCTCGCGCCAGCAGGACCACTGAGACAGAACGCGCACGATGCCGTCGAAGCCCTGACCGGCAGGCAACCGGTTTTCAGCACGGGGGGCGGCACATCCGACGCCCGCTTTATCGCACGGCACTGTGCACAGGTGATCGAACTGGGACTGGTCAACGCGACCATGCACAAGGTCGATGAAGCCGTGCCCGTAGACGACCTGGAAACATTGACCCGCCTGTACAGCGCGATACTGATGTCGGCCTAGGCCTATCCGCTGCCGATCAGGATGCCGGTCGCCAGCACCAGCGCGCCGCCCAGCATGACCTTCGCCATGGCCGAGAGCGGCGGCGTGTCCATGTATTTCCACTGAATCCACGCAATCGTCGCCAGTTCGACCACCACCATTAGTACGGATATGATGGTCGCGGTCACGAAGTCGGCGATCAGGAACGGCAAAGTATGGCCGATGCCGCCTGCCACTGTCATCAGCCCGCAGGCAAGGCCGCGCAGCAGGGGCGTGCCGCGCCCCGACAGCTTGCCGTCATCGGCCAGCGCCTCGGCAAACCCCATGGAGATACCCGCGCCCAGCGAAGCCGCCATGCCGACCAGGAACGCCTTGTGCGGATCGTGCGTGGCAAACGCCGCGGCAAAGACCGGAGCCAAGGTCGATACCGACCCATCCATGAGACCGACCAGCCCCGGCTGCACGATCTGCAGGATCAGCCGGCGGTGAGCGCCCACGTCTTCGGCGGAGCGGGCTTCGGGGGGCAGCCGGTCCCGCTGGATCTGGCTGGCGGTGTTCTCATGCGCCAACTCGGCCGCGGCAAGATCGCCCAACAGCCTGCGGATCGCCGCATCCGTTACGTTGCCCGCGGCTTTCTGGTAAAAGCGGCCGGCATCCTGTTCCATCTCCTGCACACGCCGGCGTACCGCGTCGATGCCTTGCGCGCGCACCTGCCACGCGGGCCGGCGCTGCACCCATCCGCGCACGTCCTGGCGGCGCACCAGCGGGATGTGCTGGCCGAACCGCTCCACGAACAGGTCGATCAGGCGGCGACGGTGCTCGTTTTCCTCCTCCGCCATGTCGGCGAAGACGCGGGCGCTGTCGGGATATTCATCGGCAAGATCGTGGGAAAAATCGGCATAGATGCGCCCGTCCTCCTCCTCGCTCGATATGGCGAGCGCCAGCAGGTCGCGTTCCGACAGTTCCGAGAAACTGCGCATCAGGCACGTCTCCAGCAGGCTGAGGGCGTTTCGGTCAAGGCGTGATCATGGGCTGGGTTTGCGGGGTCCACCAGGGATACTTCTGCTCCATCCGCGCCTCGAAATCGGCCTGCGTCTTTTCGGGTGGAATGCCGCCGATCCGCGCCGGATCGAACCCCGACAGATTGAACTGAAACTGGAGAAGGCCGTGTTTCTGGAAGGCGATCTCGACGATCATCGACTGGCTGCCTAACGCTTCGCGCGCCAGATGCTCGGCGGGTCCAATGGCGAGCGTGCTGAAGTCGGAGGATGTGACTCGTTTCGCCCTCATCGAAACGGCCGGCTTTTTGTCGAAGCTGACGGTGATACGGCATCCCGTCATCATCGGGCAATCAAGCTTGCCACCGTCTACAATAAACCCTGCTCCGATAGTGTCTCCGACCCGGGCGACGCTCAGGGTCGCATGGATGGGCATGTCCTTCGCAGCCCCGGGTCCGACGATGCCCTGGCTGGGATTCTGGGCATACTGGTAATCGGCCTGCCGCATCTCATCGTGCTGCGTTCCGTACGACCAGGCTGACCGCTCCTGCGCCCCGGCCGGGCAGGCGAGCAGCGCAAGACCCAGTCCAGCCAGCCACCCACGCCAAGGGCACCGCACAAGCGGCGTTCGCGCGGCGGTGCGAACACGTTCCATCATGCGCAAACGCTTACAATGTCCTAGAATGGTGGCAAGGATATTATCGATCCCGTCCAGAGAAATCCGGCTCTGAGCTTGTCCCGCAGCCGCATCCTCGATTGTGTCGGAGCTTGCTCATAGAGCAACTTGCTGATTGGAAAAACTGGTGCACCCGACAGAATTCGAATCTGTGACCTTTGCCTTCGGAGGGCGAAGGAATATTTATTTCCCATGCTTACCCGGATTTTCGGCAGATTGCAAATCTGGCAGAAATGCTCTTGATGGGACTAGTCTGCGAGACGCCGGAACTTCGGACCTACCTCTTGAAGCGACTGATCAATAGTGGCAGCGTCAGAATTCCTGAGCAGCACTGTTCTTACCCGTCTGTACTAAAAAACGACGCTGAAGGAATCTTTGATTATATCCCAGAAATACAAGTGCCTTCTTGCGTTATGTCGGAGTGGACTGACGAGCGGTGTAAAGACTCATTTGATCAACTGACGACTATCTCTACATGGAATGATTTTAAGTCAGTCCACGAAGATTTTCTGTCGTCTTGGCTGACTTATAGAGATTTTGAACGATGGGTGCGCGCTAGGCTCAGGACCTATTAATTAGGATTTCCAACGTTGGTGAGATATGATTCCAT
>CALMVH010000218.1 GCA_937873165.1 uncultured Rhodospirillales bacterium | reverse complement strand
GATGCTGCTCGTCGATAGGGAAGGTTGCGATGATCTGCCCGTTGAGGGTGTTCAGCTCCATGTTGCCGATGCCCTGCCCGCCCCCGCCCGTGACGCGGGATTCATAGGAGGACGTGCGCTTGCCAAAGCCACGGTCGGTGACCGTCAGCACAAACTGTTCTTTCGCCTGTAGTTGGGCAAAACGCTCGTCGGTGAAGTCGCCTGCTTCGACCGCCGGTTCCTCATCCTCTGGCGTGGCCCCCAGATCGTCCGCCGCCTCGCCCGAAGCCCGGCGCAGCGCATTGGCCCGGCGCAGGTAGGCCAAGCGTTCTTCCGCCGTGGTGTCGATGTGGTGCAGAATCGACAAGGCAATGATCTCGTCGCCGCTACCGAGGCGTATGCCGCGCACGCCGGTGGAGGTGCGGCCCGCGAATACGCGCACTTCGTCCAGGGCGAAGCGAATGCACCGGCCGCCCTTGGTCGCCAGCAGCACGTCGTCCGCCTCGCCGCAGGTCTTGACCGCGATCAGGCGCTCGCCTTCCTCCAGCTTCATGGCGATCAGTCCGTTGGTGCGAATGTTCGTGAAGTCGGACAACTTATTGCGGCGCACGGTGCCCATGCTGGTCGCGAACACGACGCTGAGCGCATCCCAGGTCGCCTCGTCTTCCGGCAACGGCATAACGGTCGATACGGTCTCCCCTTGCTCCAGCGGCAGCAGATTGATCAGCGCCTTGCCCTTCGAGGTCGGATTGCCGATCGGCAGACGATAGACCTTCAGCTTGTAGACGATGCCGCGGGTGGTGAAGAACAGCATCGGCGTGTGGGTGCTGGCGATGAACAGATCGTCGACCGAATCTTCTTCCTTCGTCACCATGCCGGTGCGGCCCTTGCCGCCGCGCCGCTGCGCCCGGTAGGTCGAGAGCGGCACCCGCTTGACGTAGCCGGCGTGGCTGACCGTCACGACCATGTCCTCGCGTTGAATCAAGTCCTCGATGTCGTGCTCGAACTCGACATCCTCGATGGTGGTGCGGCGCTCGTCGCCGAACTGCGACTTAACCTCGATCAGTTCGTTGCGCAGGATGGCGTACAGCTTGTCGCGGTCGGCTAGGATAGACAGCAGCTCGGTAATATCGTCGCTTACCTTCTCCAGGTCGTTGCCGATCTTGTCGCGCTCCAGCCCGGTTAGGCGGTGCAGCCGCAGGTCGAGAATGCCTTGAGCCTGCCGTTCGCTCAGGCGGTAGGCGTTATTGACAATCTGGCTACCCGGCTCGTTCACCAGCTCGATGAGCGGCCCTGTGTCGCCGACCGGCCAGTCACGGCCCATCAGCCCGGCCTTCGCGGTACCGGGATCGGGCGCGCGGCGGATCAGTTCGATGATTTCGTCGATGTTGGCGACCGCGACGGCGAGGCCGATCAGCAGGTGCGCCTTGGACCGGGCCTGCTTCAGGTCGAAGATGGTGCGCTTGGTGATGACTTCCTCGCGGAAGTCGACAAACGCGACTAGCACATCCTTCAGGTTCAGCAGGCGCGGACGTCCGCCGGTCAGCGCCATCATGTTGACGCCGAAACTGGTTTGCAGCGGGGTGAAGCGGAATAGTTGCGCCAGCACCACCTCTGCATTGGCGTCGCGCTTCAGGTCGATCTCGATGCGCAGGCCGCCGCGCTTCGATGAGGCATCGCGGATATCGGAAATACCCTCCACGATCTTTTCGTTCACAACTTCGGCGATGCGCTTCACCAGCACGGACTTGTTCTGCTGGTACGGGATCTCCGTCACCACGATGCGCTGGCGGTCCTTGCCCATCGACTCGATCTCGGTGCGCGACCGCATGGTGATCGAGCCGTGGCCCGTCTCGAACGCTTGCCGAATGCCGGACCGGCCAAGGATCAGCGCGCCCGTCGGAAAGTCGGGACCCGGTATGACCTCCATCAGCTCGGGAATCGCGATGGCGTTGTTGTCGAGATAGGCGAGGCAGGCGTCGATCACCTCGCCCAGATTGTGGCTGGGAATGTTCGTCGCCATGCCGACGGCTATGCCGCCCGCCCCGTTGACCAGCAGGTTCGGGAACCGCGCAGGCAGGACCGTTGGCTCCTCGCGCGTTTCGTCGTAGTTCGGCTGGAAGGCGACGGTTTCCTTCTCGATATCCATTAATAGCGCGTCGCCTGCCTTCGCCAGCCGCGCCTCGGTATAGCGCATGGCGGCCGGCGGATCGCCATCCATCGAGCCGTAGTTGCCCTGCCCGTGCACCAGCGGCAGGCGCATCGAGAAGTCCTGGGCCATGCGCACCATGGCGTCGTAGATCGCGGCGTCGCCGTGCGGATGCAGGCGGCCCATGACCTCGCCAACGATGTTGGCCGACTTTCGCGGCGCCTTGTCGCTGGCGTAGCCGCCCTCGTGCATGCCGTACAGGATGCGACGGTGCACCGGCTTCAACCCGTCGCGCACATCGGGCAGCGCGCGCGACACGATCACGCTCATCGCGTAATCGAGATACGAACGCTTCATCTCGTCTTCGATGGCAACGGGAACGATGTCGAAGCCGGGCGGGGTCAAGGTGGTGTCGGTCATGGGGATTGTTCTAGGGGCTTTTTGCCTGTTGCGAAAGGTAATTAGACCCAGCGAAAGCCGAGAGTAACCGCAACTTCTGTTAAATCCAGAACTACCAATCGCATCAGCACAAGTACAATGAAGCCTATAAATATAGTGCCAGCGGGCAACGCGCTGCCCTGTACAAGGCCAGCGAAGGGATCATGAGTTACAATATCCAGAACCAGCATGATCGGGGCGAAAATAAGGAGGTAAACAGTGACCGTAAAGCGCCAACTAGAAGGCTTTTTTCAGAAGCCACTCAATCCGTCTTTGATCAAAGTATTCGTAGGAAAAGGGAGTGTCCGCTTGAATGATCGTTGCGTAGGCTACCGACCGTCTTGAAAGCGGAACACCTCATAAACTGGCAAAGAAAGGTCTGTGTTTTCCAGTAAGGTAGCGTGCTGCACGTCTTTTCCGCGCCGGTGTACGGCACCAGTTCCGCATGTCTGCGCTGCTTTGTAGTTTCTCTCGCAGAGATGCGCATGCAGACGCTTCAGAAAGGCGAAGTATGGCTGCTCCCACTGGTGCCCGAGCGGATGTGTAATATCCCCCCATGCGAAAAC
>CALMVH010000217.1 GCA_937873165.1 uncultured Rhodospirillales bacterium | reverse complement strand
ATGGCGGCAGAACGTGCTCGAGGGGTGGAAAGAAGGCTGTCAGCAAGCCGACGATATCTTCCAGGCCGATCTCGACCGCCTTGTGCACGACTACACCGGCATGGTTCGTTACCGGACATTGCTGGCTGAAGGCATTATCACGGCTCCATATGCCGCCCGGCAGGATCGCGGCGTGACCGGGGGCGGCGACGAAATGCGCATCGGCGATCAGGCGATTACGATCACCGGCACCTCACAACTCACGCCAAGGTCAGACAGATGGATGCCGGGGGATCACTGAACGACGCCAAACCCGTGGTCATGTGGCCTGCGGAACCGCCGCGGTTCCGCGAGGAACATGTCGACATGCTCTTGGCATGGTGTGCCAACGAAGGCACGTCCGACATCAACCTGCAAACCGACCGGCCGGTTTTCTGCGAGATCGACGGGCTGCTGCGGGGTGTAACCCGCCGCGTTGTCGATGCCGCTGACATGGATACGATGCTGCGCCGTCTGTACGGCGCGGAGGCACTGGCGAAACTTGCGGGTGGACGGGATCTGGATCTTGCCTATGAGGTCCGTACCGAAACGAACCAACGCATCAGGTTCCGCGTCAACATCACCGCCATCTTGGCAAAAGCCCGCGACGCGGTACAGATCACGCTTCGCGTGCTGCCTAACGAGCCCCCAACGTTCGAGAAGCTGGGCATCGAAGGAGACATCATCAAGCATTGGGCGCCGCGCCAGGGTTTGGTACTGATCACCGGCCCCACAGGCAGCGGCAAGACGACCTTGCTGGCGGCAGGCAACCGCATGATGATCGAGCGTCCCGGCGGCTGCGGCAAGATGCTGACCTACGAGGCGCCCATCGAATTTGTGTATGATACGATCATCGGGCCCAACAGCCTCGTCTCGCAGTCAGAAATCGGCAAGCACCTGGAGTCGTTTGCCCATGGCGTGCGCAACGCCTTGCGCCGCAAGCCGACCATCATCCTGGTGGGCGAGTCGCGCGACCGCGAAACTGACGCTGCTGCCATCGAGGCAGGCCAGACTGGCCACGCCGTTTACTCAACTGTTCACACAACCGGCGTTGCGGCAACAGTTCGACGCATGATGTCCGTCTTCGAACCTGCGGAGCGCACGGAACGAGCTTACGCGCTGATGGAGACTTTGCGTCTGATCGTGACGCAGGTCCTGGTGCCAAAGGTAGGTGGCGGTCGTATCGCCTGCCGCGAATGGATGCCGTTCGAGGACGATACGCGCGAGCGTTTGTTAAGTCAGAAGCAGGATGATTGGACGGTCGACATTCAGCGCCTTGTACCGGAACGCGGCCAGTCGATGTCTACCTCGGCGCAGATTTTGTTCGATCAAAATTTGATTGACCGCAGGCATTATCTTCTTTTGTGCCAAACTGTCGAAGCCGGTTTACAGGAGGGTGATTAATGGCCGACATCAACGATTACCATTGGCGCAACTCGATGCGTCCGACGCGATTTTTTGCGTTCGACTCACGAGCGGCGCTGGGCGTGGTCCTGGTGATTGTTCACATCCGCCTGTGGACCATCTTGCTTGCCCTTGTGGTGATCATCGGTTTCTGGTTCGCCGAACGAGCCGGCTACAGTTTCGATTCGGCCTGTCGGCGCATCAGAACCTTGCTGCTTGGACCTAAACGCCCTGGGCTTGCCATCAAAGCCAACCGCAAGCTTGTGGATTATGGAAAGTAGAGATCATGAGTCTAAGAACCCTACGGCGCGCGGTATGCGCCTCCCTGCTCTGCTCCGGCATCAGCCCCGGGCTGTGCCTGGCTGACTTCCAGTACGTACCCCAGGGTTCACAGCAGGCCGGGCCTGCGCCGGTTGTCACTTCATCAACGCCGCCGGCTCCCGGACCTACATCCGTCCCTGTGCACCATCGCCACCACGTTACCACAGCTGCGACTCGTAAGCCGCTGCCCGAAGGCGTGCCGCTTGCTCCTGGAAAGGGCGACGTCATAGCCGGTTTCGGAAGTCAGGTTCCGCTCGTCATGGCGCTACGTGAGATTGTTCCCGCGTCGTATCAGTTCGCCTATGGACAAAATCTGGGTCTGGGACGCCTTGTGGACTGGAAGGGCGGCAAACCTTGGCATGACGTATTAAACGATGTTCTGACGCCGCTGAACCTTGCCGCCAAGGAAAGCAACAACGTTATCGTGATCGACAAGGCAGGTTGAACTGCGGCTTAGGATCAGAGCAGCGAGCTCTGATCCGGCCTGGGTTTACCCCCATGAACATCCAGCACTAGGCATAATCAGGCTTAGTCGGTGATGTCTACGCTGTCGAATGGAATGGGTATCGTTCCAGGTAGCTTTATAAGCCAAGCATTTTACGCGGACGGGTGCTCAGGTCGGGATCAGCCCCCGTTCCAATGTCGGACGATCTTCCGACATCCGGATCAGTTCATCGACCATCTCGTCCACGACGACGCCCAGGGCTGCGTTCTCAACCTCACCCGCCTCGGTTCGCAGCGTAATGCGGCGACGTAGTTCGGAACGGGCTGAGCCGCGGGGATACATTCGCGCCAATACACGCCTTGCCTTCACGCCGCCAATACGCTGGTATAGGCGGCTGCGGATCGACACGTCCTCCATCGAGGTAGAGAGCGCCCACAACTCGATCGGTCCAAGCGTATTGTAAAGGAATTGTTCGAAACGGCCCTCGTTGGTGCCGAGGATAAACAAAGCCGGTGCGCCATGTGCGCGTGGCCCGGTCAGGCGATTGCGCATGACCCAGCGGGCCGTGTCGGACAAGCCGAAGCGTTCCACGGACGAGTTAACCGCTCGATCGCTAAGGGCTGATCCCAAGATCCACACACCTGTCGCAAGATCGACCATGTCGTTCGTGAAATCCTCTAGCAGCTGAGAGGACAAGGCGATCTGAACGCCCCATTTACGACCTTCGCGAACATCCCGGATAACTTGGGCCCGGACAGCCGTGCTCCGGCTGGTTCTATGAAACTCATCGTAGCAGATGCGCTTCGCAGTTTCCCGAATGCCCTGGATACGTTTCGAATGGTAGGGATGATACTTGCGCGGCATGTTCTTCAGCGCGTCCTCGCCGAGCCACCAAGTGCGTACCAGCGTATGCCGCGCCAGCATGTACATCATGGCCGTTTGACGGTCCGCCGTCTCGTCACCCTGAGGCGCTACGTCCTGAAGATCGATTGCACATACCCGCGCGCCCGAGATGTCGAACTTCGTGATCGAACTCAGGATTGGGAACTCTCGAATCGACGACGCAATCATACGCTCGAAGGCGTGGATCACGCCTTCGGCGCTGGCACCGATCTGCGTCTCGTCAAGCAGGGCCCGGATTTGGGGACGGCGCGCCGCTGTCGCGGCGTCCGTTAGCGTCGGAACAGCGTAGCGTTGCGCCAGGGAGGCCAACCGGATATCACCAGCGTCGTACATGGCGTCCGTGATATCCCACCACGTCGTTTCGTCGTTCACTGGTATTCTATGATCGAGAATCGCCGTATCGATCTCGTTATCGATGCGGCTGATATACGAGCGGGGTTCGGCGTTGGCGGTCTTGTCCGCGCGCCACCGGAACATCTCGTCGACCACCATGCCCGCCAGCTGGGCTATACCGTCATATGGCGTTGTCTGGCCAGGCGGTGTGGAGATGAGCGTCAGGAGTTCGACAAGGTAGCTTCGTTCATCGGGCAGGGGGTACCGGCAGCCAAGCTGGGTATCGAATGGATTGACAGCATATTCAGGCGTCATGCGCAGCTTGTAATGCGCGGCTTCGTAACGGCGTTCGGCCGGCAATGCATCCCGAAGCATGGCGATTAGCCCGGAAGAAGACGGACCGATATCGATGATCGCAACGTAAGGAAGGTCAGATAGACCAGAGGTAAGACAAGTTCCCAAATTGAGTGCATTCAGCAGAACAGACTTGCCAGCGCCTGGCTGCGCGAAAATCAGGTCGAACCACGTAGTCTGTTGCGCGGTGCCAGTTTGGTAAGGCCAGACCTTGCCATCAGCGGTGCGTAGCAGTATGGCGCCGTTCTCGAAGGGGCTGCAGGCGCGCTGCCAGGGAAGTATCTTGCACACCTCTTCCAACGGCGCCACGGCGGCCGGTGCAGTTGAGGCGCAGGCGATGCCCAACGCCGATGACATAACAGCCGCCAGCGGATCTCCACTGGTTTGCGAGACCTGGCAATACCCCCAGCTCTCGACCGCCTGGATCAGCATCGATACGCGCTGTTCAAGCAAATCCACGTTGCTTGCCGGGGCCCACGTTGCCAAGGAGATCCGTAAACGCACAACGGGCTTGTTGCGCGCATATTGGGCAAGACCGTCTAAGCTACGACGAACCTGCTGGTTGGTTTCGCTGGTAAAAGCGAGAACGGATGCAACAAACTTGCGGAACTGAGCGCCCTGGATGCCGCCGCTTTCGATCAGATAGGAAATGCGGAACGGAAGGTTTGCCTCTTGTATGCGTATGAACAATTGAGGGAATGGCATGGGATCCATCGGCGCGAGGACAATGTCCACGCCTGACCAGACCAGGTTGTCGATTCGGACAGTATTTCCAGATAAGGTTTCCGCGGAACCCATGGCAAGCTGGCTACCGAGAGGCGGCCAGAGGATATCGGACAGATCGTTCTGCTTGGTCGGCGCGCGTGGCGGGATAGGATCGCCGGGAAGACAGGCCTGGAACTGAGAGTGTTCGCGCCCCGGGAACAGGCTGGTGCGGATCGCGCGCATGGCTTCGTGGACCTCGAGAGTCGCAACGCGAAGACCCATCTCCTCCATAGCCGTTGTGACACCGGCTACAAAGCTTTTATGCCTGGTTTTTACGGCATCGAGTCCAGCGAACGGATATTGCGCGTCGCGAGCCACAGCCCATTTCCGGCTCTGCCGTTTTTTGCGTTCTTCCGCAGCACTGGCAGCGGTCAGAACCGACGGCCGTGTCCATAGAACGAAATACGCCCGTTCGGACGATACAAACTTCGCCAGATTGCGCTCCCGCTCATCAAGCAAATCGTCGAGATCCAGACCCATAATGCGCGCCGTCAACCGGGTGGGCCTTATGAGGCGCTTCATTTCCTGAAGGGTTTGATCGGGATTACGCTCGAAGTAAACCTGCAGAGCCTGCCCCGGTCGATCGAAACGAGCTCCAAGCTTCAAAGTCGCGCGTTCGACGATTGAGTGGTACTCGACGTCGCCAACAATCTGGGTTGATCCTTGAACGGCGATCAAGGTGACCATCGAGCTGTCCTTGGCGACAAGCGTTACCTCATCATCGGCAGTCTCAAGCCGAATGAACGATTCGATCGGCTGCCGCATGTTTCGCAGAAAAGTCGAACTAATCGAATCGAATATGCCCATCGCTAGTCCCTCATGCTGCTACCAATGCAGCTAATTCTTCGTATGAACTACCCCAGGTCGCTGGCAGGTAGCCGTTGAACGGGCCATCCTTGGAGCGCCAGTAAGCGAGTATCTGCGGAAATTGGTTAAATTCTATATCCGCCTCATGGATGATACGGCGATCAAGCGGCAAGAGACGAAGCCCCTGCATCTTGGCGCGAGCGCGATCGTAGTCATCTTCTTCCAGATAGTCCTGCAACACGGTCGATAAAGTGGCTGGGTCGTCAGTTCCCAAATGTTGTTTGGCTTGCTCGCGGCGATCGGTTAACACCTGCAACGCCGTGCGGCCGGCATCGGCCATCTGTCCAGGGGATATACGAGCAATATAGATAGATCGGGCAATGTGGTTCAACGCGGCCTGCGAAAGCTCGGGAAGCCAAATCAGAACGCCAGATCGCATTGTGGCAACCCTGTCCAAGGTAGCGCATTGCTGGCAAAAGATGCACGCTGTAACGAGGTTTTCGGAACGCCAATCTCGGGCGTCACCGTTCAAGAATTGGATCTGCTGATATTTTTGACTTTTGAAGCCGCAGTAGCGGCAGGAGTATTGGTCACGACGCAACACAGATGCTCGAACCGCAGCGCTATCTACAGGTTGAGATAAAAATGAAGACGCGCGCCCCTGTGAGGGGACGCGCGTAACTCCAAGAACAACTGGCAACACCATCGTGGCACCAATTTGCCGAAACGACCTATTAGAAGCGGTCGCTCGAGCTGTTCGTAATACCCGTTGTCGTTCCCTGCTCACCACCAGCACCCGCAGTATTGAACGTGCTGTTGATCACGAACGGAACGGCGACAAGACCGGCACCCGCAGCCAAACGACCTAATCCGGCGTTGATTGGAACGTTAGCTGGGGCCTCTGCATGAGCCTTCAGCTTAAGAACACCTGTCATGCCGAAGCAGGCGCCAGCTACATAGGATGCGGTGCTGATTACGTCAGTCGCCTGCCAGAAGTTGCCGGCCACCGCAGTAGCCATCGTACCAAGGCTTGTGGTTTGGGCATGGGCATTTGAAGCAATCAAGTATGACGAAAAGCCGGCACAAATTTTCGTGTACGGATTGGAAATCTTCAGTTTCATAACGCTCTCCTTCTTGGTTTAGAAACCAGCTTCTATCTCTGAAGCTAGATTGGATTTTAGGGACTTTGCAGGAAACGTCAAGAGATTTTTTGACAACCCCCTAACAAATCTATGGAGTAATGCTCGAGGGTACTAAGGGGATACTAAATTAAACCCGAGAGTTCCCTGAATGGCGGTGATGATGGCAAACATGTTAACCGCCATGGCTCCGCACACAATATGGGTAAATGCATGACCGTGAGAGCGTTGTGCTGTACCCTGCGAAATCTTGATAAGAAGGTAGATACCACGAGCGAACGCCAGCCAGCCAATCAACTGAACCCACGCAAACAGTGCCATGAACACGCCATTGGCATCACTAGTCAGGGCACTCGGAAGGGGATTGGTGGTGCTAAAGGCAAGCTGAGAAAAAGTGCCGTTGCCAGTCAAGCCGCCGAAAATGCTGCCGCGCTTAAAGTTCATGAACTCGCCAAGCGAGATCAAGCCCCCCCCACCCGCGATGTAACCGATCGTTCCACTTGCACCGGGCGCCGCGCCTCTTGCAGCATTTCCCGACTGAGCCAATCGATACACGCCAACAGCGACGCAGATTCCACCCAATATATATGTCGCAGCGTTAATCAATCCTTGCGCAGGCTCGTAGATATTTTTCATGAACGCAATCATGCATCCGTCAAGACTGCCTGTGTTCCCGCACGTATCATTGTAACCGGCTAGACCACTGGAATAGTTTCCTTCTGTCCCGTTCTCATATCCGCTGGGATAAAGCGTGTTCAGTGTCGCATTGACGATGAAAGGCAGAGCCACCAGGAAAGAACCGCCCAGTATCCGCCAAACTCCGTCTTTGACCGGGGTCTGCCCGTCGGCGGCTTCCTTGAGTTTTATCAACCCCCACATCACGCTCGCAGCGCCAATTACAAAGGAGGTCACGCTCAGAATGAAGCCAGGACCGTATACAGTTTCACTGGACGCGTTGCTGAGAAGAGTTCCCAAATCATTCCCAGAAGGCGACGTTCCGCCAGCGTAAGCCACTAACGGCCAAGCGATTATCGCAACCGCAGTTGAAAAACTGAGTTCCAGTAACCGGCGTTGGATCATTGGCTGATACTCCCACCTGTCGCCTCGACGACCCAGTGGCCATCTTGCTCACTTATTGATGTAACCTTTCCTAAGCCGCTTACCATATCTCCTACGGAAACTCTTTTCAGTTCGCTTGAATTGACGCGCCCCAGCAACGCCATCCCCTCGACTGCTGACCTCAGCTGCCAGTTCGATGAACCAAGGGTAACCGTATCGTGACGCCGCACCGCAGGAGTGGCCGGCACATCTTTCGACGTAACCGTCGCCAAGTCCGTAACTTGCTTCTGTAATTGCGTCATGGTCGTTTGCAACTGTTGCAACTGTGTTTACTGTGTCTGATTTGGCGTCTTCAATTCCTCAATGTCGGATTTAAGTGCCTTAGAGTTATGCTCAAGGC
>CALMVH010000216.1 GCA_937873165.1 uncultured Rhodospirillales bacterium | reverse complement strand
GTTCCGCATGGCCACGCTCCGCACCCTGTACCCGCCCATCGAACCGTACGAGACCGGCATGCTCGACGTGGGCGACGGCCACGCGGTGTATTTCGAGCGGTGCGGCACGCCGGGCGGGACGCCCGCGGTGTTCCTGCATGGCGGGCCTGGCGGCGGATCGACTCCGGCGCACCGGCGGTTCTTCGATCCGGCGCGCTACCGGATCATCGTGTTCGACCAGCGCGGGGCAGGCAAGTCGACGCCGCTGGGCGAAACCCGGAACAACACAACCGCACTCCTTGTCGAGGATATCGAGCGTATCCGCGCCCATCTGGGCTTCGCTCGCTGGCATGTCTTCGGCGGCTCGTGGGGCAGCACGCTGGCGCTTGCCTATGCCGAGGCGCATCCACAACCCTGCCTCAGCCTGACGCTGCGCGGTATCTTCCTGCTGCGGCCGTGGGAGATCACGTGGTTTCTGTATGAAATGCGCACGGTTTTCCCGGAAGCCTGGCGCAAGTTCGCCGACTTCATACCCGAGGATGAACGATCCGACCTGCTGACCGCCTATTCGCGGCGTCTCGACGATTCCGATCCAGCGCAGCGCCTAGCCGCCGCCCGCTCGTGGAGCCTGTACGAAGGGGCGTGTTCCAGCCTGATCCCGAACCCCGAAGTGATGAGCGTGATGGGGGACGAAGTGCATGCAGTCGGGCTTGCGCGCATGGAAGCGCATTACATGAGGCACCATGCCTTCATGGACGAAACCGACCTGATCCGCCACGTCGGCCTGATCCGGCACATTCCGGCAGCCATCGTGCAGGGCCGCTATGATATGGTTTGTCCCATCCGCACGGCAGACGAACTGCACCGCGCCTGGCCGGAAGCCGATTACATCGTGGTTCCCGATGCCGGCCATTCCGCCATGGAGCCCGGCATCCGATCCGCGCTGCTGGACGCCACCGACCGTTTCGCCTCGCTGAAACCTTGACATCCCCGCAGGGTTCGGCATAACTCCCGCCTTCAGTTTCAGGAAACACGACTCATGGCCAAAGCAGCAACGATCAAGGTCCGCCTCAACAGCTCGGCGGGAACCGGCTTTTTCTACGTTACGAAGAAGAACACGCGCGGCACGAAGGCCGCGAACAAGCTGAAGTTCCGCAAGTACGACCCGGTTAAGCGCCAGCACGTCGAGTTCACCGAAGGCAAGATCAAGTAAAGATGTAGGATTGTCATCCTGAGCGCTACGCTCAAGATGACGAGACATTTCTGTCAAATAGTTGTATCGACCAGTCCGGTCTCGCCCCGCCGTTTGCCCCGCTCTACCAGCCGCACCAGCAGGATCGATATTTCGAACAGCATCAGCAGCGGGATCACCAGTCCGATCATGCTGATCACATCGGGCGGCGCCAGCACGGCGGCGGCTATGAAGCATCCCAGGATTGCATAGCGCCGACGCGATCGCAGGCCCGCCGAGGTCACGAATCCGACCCGCGCCAGCAGGGTCATCAGCACCGGCAGCTGGAAGCAGACGCCGAAGGCGAAGACGATGTGCATG
>CALMVH010000215.1:2512-3070 GCA_937873165.1 uncultured Rhodospirillales bacterium | reverse complement strand
GGCCGTGTCTTCCTGCATGGGTCGCATTATCGACCCCGGCCGGGCGATGGTCCGATCCGCCTGACCGTGGATGCGGGCATGGCATTCGGGTCTGGCGAACATCCGACAACGCGGGGCTGCCTGCTGGCGCTGCAGGACCTATCACGGTACAGGCATGCGGCGAGGATCCTAGACATGGGATGCGGCTCGGGTATCCTGTCGCTGGCGGCGGCACGGCTGTGGCGCACCCGCGTAACTGCGGTTGATATCGATGCCGAGGCGGTGCGGGTAACACGCGCCAACGCGAGGCTGAACGGCGTAAGGTCTCACGTTACCGCCGGTGCGGGCAACGGCTACGCGGCCCCGCTGATGGCGCGGCAGGCCGGTTTCGATGTGATCGTTTCCAATATTCTGGCGCGGCCTTTGCGGGGCATGGCCCCCGAATTGGCACGGGTGCTGGAACCCGGTGGCTACGCAGTCTTGTCCGGCCTGTTGCGCTGGCAGGCGGCAGCCGTGATTGCCGCTCACAGGGCGCAGGGGCTGCGATTGGTCAAGCGGTACCCTGTTGGCGATTGGCAA
>CALMVH010000215.1:0-2502 GCA_937873165.1 uncultured Rhodospirillales bacterium | reverse complement strand
CAAACCCTGGTGATGCAACGATGATCGAACAACGCCTGGCAAAGCTTCGTGCGGAAATGCAAACCCAAAATCTGGACGCGCTGCTGGTGCCGCACGCCGACGAGTTCCAGAACGAGTACCTGCCGCCGCATGCCAAACGGCTGGCCTATATCAGCGGCTTCACCGGCTCGGCCGGCCTCGCCGTGATCCTGGCGGACAGCGCCGCCTTGTTCGTGGATGGGCGCTATACGATCCAGGCTGCCACTGAAGTCCCGGCTGCGCTGTTCGACCGGCATCATCTGGTCGACGAACCAGTGGACGAGTTCCTGAAAAGCGCCTTGAATACGGGCGGCAGGCTGGGCTACGACCCGTGGCTGCACACCCCGAAGCAGGTGGAAAAGCTGCGTGCCTCGGTCGAGGCGGCAGGCGCGACACTGGTTGCAACCTCCACCAACCTGATCGACGCGGGCTGGCAGGATCAACCTCTAAAACCCATGGCGCAAGTAACCGCGCACCCGCTGACCTATGCAGGCGAGACGAGCGCTGCCAAGCGCGACCGGCTGGCTGGAGTCCTGGTGGAGCGGCACTTGGCCGCGGCCATGCTGACCGATCCATCCTCCATCGCCTGGCTGTTGAACGTCCGGGGCGGCGATGTGCCGTGTACGCCGCTGCCGCTTTCGTGTGCGATCCTGTATGACGACGCGACCTTGGACTGGTTCATCGAGCCCGCTAAGATCACGGAACTGCCGGAGGAGTTCGGCGTCGTGCGCCGGACACCCGAGGCGTTCCTGGCGACACTCGGCAACCTTGCCGGTGAAACCGTAACCGCCGATCCTGCGGGCGCGCCCGCGGCGGTGTTCGATGCACTTGCAGCGCGAGGCATCAAGGTCGAACCGGCTTCTGACCTGTGTGCGCTGGCGAAAGCCTGCAAGAACGAAGTCGAGCTGGAGGGCAGCCGCGCGGCGCATCTGCGCGACGGCGTTGCCATGGTGAAGTTGCTCGCGTGGCTGGATGCCCAAGATCCGGCGGGTCTGACGGAAAGGGATGTCGTCGCGCAGCTTGAAAGCTGCCGACGGACCTCAAACCTTTATCGCGGGACTAGCTTCGAGACCATAGCCGGCACCGGGCCGAATGGCGCCATCGTTCATTACCACGCGACCGAGGCCAGCAATAAAACTCTTGTCCAGGATAGCTTCCTGCTGCTGGACAGCGGCGGGCAGTACCTGGACGGCACGACCGACATCACCCGCACCATCCCGATCGGCATGCCCACTGCCGAGATGAAGGCGATGTTCACGCGCGTGTTGAAGGGCCACATCGCCCTAGCCACGGCGCGGTTCCCGAAAGGCACAACGGGCCAGCAACTGGATGTGCTGGCACGGGCGGCGTTGTGGCAGGCAGGCGTCAACTACGATCACGGCACCGGCCATGGGGTCGGCAGCTACCTCTCGGTCCACGAAGGGCCTCAGCGTATCTCGCCCAAGGCCGAGCCCGTGCCGTTGCAGGCGGGCATGATCGTGTCAAACGAGCCGGGTTATTACGAGGCGGGCGCATACGGGATTCGCATCGAAAACCTGATCGCCGTGCGCGACGAAGGCGGTATGCTGTCGTTCGAGACGTTGAGTTTTGCCCCTATCGACACGCGCGCCATCGATCCCGGCATGCTGAACACGACAGAGCGTGAGTGGCTAAACGCGTATCATGCCCGCGTGCACCAGGCTCTGTCGCACCTGATCGACGAGACGGTTGGATCCTGGTTGGCTAGCGCAACGAAGCCTGTTTGATACTCAAGCAAGTTAACGCATAACGGCATTTTAACGAAAAACGCTAATCATCAACCTGTAAACAACTACGCGGCTTTGCGGAGGATGTAAGTCAACAGGGAGGGATCATGGCCAGTTTTGCGCAACAGTTAAACGATTACCGCCTTACCACGGCAGAAATACTGTACCACATGCCCGACCACCCTGACCTGCTGCAAAGCTTTATCTGGCAGGACTACGATATCGCGCCACGCTACCCTGTCCTGGCAAAGTTTGTCGGCTTCTGGTTTCGGGAAATCGAGGGCAAGCTGCATTCCATTCGGCTGGCCAGCGCAGGCATCATTAGCGCTTCGGAGTTTCGCGCGACGCAGGGCGAGTTCCTGATCCATTAAACAAAAAAACCCGCCGTTTTGAGGCGGCGGGCTTTGTTTGCTGTACGGACGCTTACTGCTTCGGCTGATCCGTGATGTTGCCCCGGTAGTCGAGCGCAACCGCAACAGACTGACCATTCTTGTTGGTCGCCAATCCACGCCATACCGACTGGTCGTCCTTGGCAAGGCCCGTCACGTTGGTATAGCCAGCGCGTTGAATACGGCGCGTGGCTTCGCCAAGCGTAAAGCTGTTCGCGCCCTTCAACGGCGCGCGGGTCTCGGTCGAATCAGCGTTCCGCGTTGTTGTCGGCTGGTTCACGCCAGGCGTGGTATCCGCCACGCCCGGGTCCTGCGTACCATATGACGAGTTGGGGCGGGTGGGGCCACCC
>CALMVH010000214.1 GCA_937873165.1 uncultured Rhodospirillales bacterium | reverse complement strand
CCCTTGTACTTCATCAGTCTTGAAGACGGTAGTTGGAGGGTTCCACCGATTGTATTTCAAGCTCAAAGAGAGCATAGTAGGTCTATCAGAAATCGGGTTACGCCCAGAGTAAACGAAAGAGATTCCCATGCACAATGACGCCAAACGGCCGGCCGGTCGCCTCGTAGCGCCAGGCTCGCTGCCCCTGCCTGCGAGGCCTGGTATCAAGGCAGCTCCTCACCCTCACGCCAGCAGTGTTTGGGATCAGAAAGTTCGCGCCACGGAACTATCAGAACAGGTTGCTGCGTCCGCGCATCTAAGCAAGGCTCCGCCGCCCAGAAGCGGCATCAAGCCTGGTCCTCGCTGACGCAACTTGTCCGTTGCCGCAGCCGTGCTAGCTTCGGCGCATGGAATGGCAGGATGAGGGTTTTGTATTGAACCGGCGGTCTCATGGCGAGACCGCCGCTATTGTTTCCATCCTGACCCGCGGACATGGGCGCCATGCCGGTTTGATCCACGGGGGGCAGGGCGCGCGCAAATCCGGCTTGCTGCAGGTCGGCTCCCGCCTGAACGTGACGTGGCGTGGACGCTTGTCCGAACATCTCCGCACGTTCGAGGCAGACCCGGTCGCCACCAACATCGGCTACAACATCGACGACCCAGGCCGCGTCGCGGCGTTGCAGGCGGCGACCTCGCTTTTGCACATGGCTCTGCCAGAACGCGAGCCTTACCCCGAGCTGTTCGATGGCTTCGAGGCGCTAAGCGACGCGCTGGTCGGCGAAGCGTGGGCGCATGGTTATATCTTCTGGGAGTTTGCCTTTTTGCAAAGCTTGGGGTTTTCACTCGATATCGCAGCCTGCGCCGTAACGGGAGCCACGGAAGACCTGACCCATGTCAGCCCGCGCTCGGGCCGGGCTGTCTGCGCACAGGCCGCGGAGGCCTACCAAGACCGCCTGCTGAAGCTACCGCCGTTCCTGGCGGGCGGCCGTTACGGGGGTGAGCAGGATCTGGTCGACGGGCTGGTGCTGACCGGCCATTTCCTGGAGCGGCACGTGACCTCGACGCACAACCTGCCCCTGCCGCAACCGCGCATCCGGCTGCTGGAAATCTGTCGCGCGATGGCGGCGCAATCTGCTAGTACGGATTCGTGAGCGAAACAGGAATCATACAACAGCCGTTGCAGGATTTGCTGGGTGAAAAATACCTGGCCTATGCGCTGTCGACGATTACCGCGCGGTCGCTGCCCGATGTGCGCGATGGGCTGAAACCGGTACATCGCCGCCTGCTGTACGCCATGCGGCTGCTGCAACTCGCGCCCAACACCATGCCAAAGAAATCGGCCCGCGTCGTGGGCGACGTGATCGGCAAGTTCCACCCGCACGGCGACACGGCCGTGTACGAGGCCATGGTGCGGCTGGCACAGGAATTCGCCGCCCGGTATCCGATGGTGCGGGGCGAGGGCAATTTCGGCAGTATCGACGGCGATAGTGCCGCCGCCATGCGCTACACCGAGGCAAAGCTGACCGAAATCGCCATGGCGATGCTGGACGGCATCGACGACGATGCGGTCGATTTCCGCGATACCTACGATGGCGAAGGCAGCGAACCGGTGGTACTGCCCGCCGCTTTTCCCAACCTGCTGGCGAACGGCGCGGCCGGTATCGCCGTCGGCATGGCGACCTCCATCCCGCCGCACAACACCGGAGAGATCTGCGAAGCGCTGCTGTTGCTGATCGACAAGCCTAACTCGTCGATCGCCGAGCTGATGGGAAAGATGCCGGGTCCGGACTTTCCGACCGGCGGCGTGTGCACCGAATCCCCTGCCTCCATGCTGAACGCCTACACGACGGGCCGGGGCGGGTTCAGCCTGCGGGCGAGCTGGCACAAGGAAACGCTGGCGCAGGGCACGTGGCAGGTCATCGTAACGCAGATCCCATACCAGGTCCAGAAAGCCCGCTTGTTCGAGAAAATGGCGGAGCTGGTCGAGGACAAGAAGATACCGCTGATCGAGCGGGTAGGCGACGAGTCGGCGGAAGATATCCGCATGGTGATCGTGCCAAAAAGCCGCAACGTCGATGAAAACCTGATGATGGAAGCGCTGTTCCGCGCTACGGAACTGGAAACGCGCTTCCCGTTGAACATGAACGTGCTGGACGGCGGCCGCGTGCCGCGGCTGATGGACCTTAAGTCGGTCCTGCGCGCCTTCCTCGACCATCGCCACGAAGTCCTCGGACGCCGGTCGCGTCATCGCCTGGGCGAGATCGATCTGCGCCTGGAACGCCTGGCCGGGTTGCTGATCGCGTACCTGAACCTGGACGAGGTGATCCGCATCATCCGCGAAACCGACGAGCCGAAGCCGCCCTTGATCGCCCGCTTCGAGCTGACGGACATCCAGGCGGAAACCATCCTGAACACGCGGCTGCGATCGTTGCGCAAGCTTGAGGAGATGGAGATCAGGCGCGAGCACGACGCGCTGACCGAAGAGCGCGGACACCTCCTGACGCTGTTGGGCGACGAGAAGAAGCGGTGGAAGGCGATTGCGGGCGAGATCCGCAACATCCGCGCCAAGTTCGGCGGCGACACGGAACTGGGCCGCCGCCGCACCGATTTTGCCGAGGCCCGCGCCATCGACGTTCCGCTGGAAACCGCGTTGATCGAGCGCGAGCCCCTGACCGTCCTGTGCTCGGACCGTGGCTGGATCCGCGCCGTGCGCGGCCACAACCAGCCGGCGGACGAGCTGAAGTACAAGGAAGGCGACAAGGGCCGCTTCGCGATCGAGGCGGAGACGACCGACCGCCTGCTGGTGCTGGGATCAAACGGCCGCATCTATACGCTGGGTGCCGACAAGCTGCCGCGCGGCAGGGGCTTCGGCGAGCCGCTGCGCCTGATAATCGACCTCGGCGACGATTCGGAGATCGTGTCGATCCAGGTTTACAAGCCGGGTGCCATGCTGCTGCTGGTATCAAGCGACGGTCGCGGGTTCCGCGTCGGCGCGGACGACGTACTGGCCCAGACCCGCGCGGGCCGGCAGGTGCTGAACCTCGAAGGCAAGGCCGTCGCTACGTTGTGCCTGGTCGCGACGGGCGACCATCTCGCGGTGGTGGGCAACAATCGCAAGCTATCGGTTTTTCCGCTGGAGGAAGTGGCCGTGATGGCGCGGGGACGGGGCGTGTCGCTGATCAAGAAAGGCATCGAGATCAGCGATCTGCGAACCTTCGTGCTGGCGGACGGACTCAGCTGGAAGTCGGGGGAGCGGACGCGGACTGTGCCCGACGTGCGCCCTTGGCTCGGCCACCGCGCACAGGTGGGCCGGACCGTTCCGGAAGGCTTTCCGCGCACGAACAAGTTTTCGTGATTTGTCATTCCTGCGGAGGCGGGAATCCAGGATTGATTTTGCATTCACCGGCGATGAGACTGCACCATCAGTTGGGATTCCCGCCTTCGCGGGAATGACATGATCAGAGTGAACGCCCATGGCTGACGTGACAACCGAAGCTCTCCCACGCCACCTGATGGTCGGTACGCCGTGCTACGGCGGCAATGTCACGCACGTCTACACTACGTCCTTGTTCAAGCTGCAAAAACTGTGCCTGTTGCGGGGCGTTACCATCGATATCCAACTGCTCAGCGGTGACGCGCTGATTACGCGGGCGCGCAATACCATCGTGACGCAGTTCCTCGATAATCCCGCCGCGACGCACCTGATCTTTATCGATGCGGATGTGGGTTTCGATCCAGAAGCGGTGTTCGAGATGCTGGCGTTCGATCACGATCTGGTTGGCGGTATCTACCCGGCCAAAACCGTCGATTGGGACCTCATCAAGAAGAATGCCGCGGCGAACCATCCCGATCTGCGTTTCGCGTCGATGAAATACGTGGTCGATTGCGG
>CALMVH010000213.1 GCA_937873165.1 uncultured Rhodospirillales bacterium | reverse complement strand
CCAACTACTTCACCAACTGCGGCTACGATGCAGACTGAGCGGAAACCGCTCTAGTGAACATCGTCCCAAGCACGATTATCAAATATCATGTCGCCTGCGACTATCTTCGCTCTTTCGGATTGCGGCTGTTGCGATTATCTAGTGGGCGGAATGAAAACGTTGAACCCCATCCTTCTTTCAGGACGCGAAACTCTGCCCATCGTCGAAGGGGGCAAGGGTATCGCGGTTTCGAATGGCGAAAGCTCGGGCGCGTGGTCGGCTGCCGGCGGCGTTGGTACCTTCTCGGGCGTGAATGCCGACAGTTTCGATGAACATGGCGAACTGATCGATCAAGCCTATCATGGGCGCACACGGCGCGAACGCCATGACGAGTTGATCCAGTACGCCATAGCGGGCGGCATCGCGCAAGCGCGCATCGCCCACGAGCGGTCGAACGGCGAAGGCCGCATCCACATGAACGTGCTTTGGGAAATGGCCGGCACCGAAGCCATCCTGCATGGCATTCTGGAGGGCGCGAAAGGCCTGGTTCACGGGGTAACCTGCGGGGCCGGCATGCCGTACAAGCTGGCTGAGCTGTGCGTGCACTACGGGGTGTATTACTACCCGATCGTTTCATCCGGCCGCGCTTTCAACGCGCTGTGGCGGCGCGCTTATAGCCGCTTTCCCGAGTGGCTGGGCGGAGTGGTGTACGAAGACCCGTGGCTAGCGGGCGGCCATAACGGTTTGTCGAATAGCGAAAGCCCCGACCACCCCGAGTCGCCGTTTCCGCGCGTCAAGACGCTGCGCGATGTGATGCGCGGCTTTGGCCTGGATAACACGCCGATCATTATGGCCGGCGGGGTGTGGTACTTGCGCGAATGGGATGAATGGATCGACAATCCCGAACTGGGGCCCATAGGATTCCAGTTCGGTACCCGCCCTCTGCTGACGCAGGAAAGTCCGATCTCCGAAGCCTGGAAACAGCGCCTGATGGATCTGAACGAAGGTGATGTCTACCTGAACAAGTTCAGCCCGACCGGATTTTATTCATCGGCGGTCATCAACCCCTTCATCAACGATCTGCGGGCTCGGTCCGAACGCCAGATCGCCTACCAGACCGAACCGGTGGGCGACCACGACACGGCTCTGGCGGTGGGCGCGCGCGGTCGCCTAGTCTATGTAACAGCGCACGAGAAAGTTTCCGCCGAGGGTTGGAAGACAGCGGGGTTTACCGAAGCGCTGCGTACGCCGGACAACACCCTGGTGTTCGTCACCCCCGCCAGCGAGGAGCACATTCTTCGCGACCAGGTGGAGTGCATGGGGTGCCTGTCGCAATGCCAGTTCTCGAATTGGGCAGAAAACGAGGCGGGCACCACGGGCCGGCGTGCCGATCCGCGGTCGTACTGCATTCAGAAAACTTTGCAAAACATCAGCCATTCCGAGGATGTGGAACATCAACTGATGTTCGCCGGTCACAACGCCTATCGTTTTAGGACCGACCCTTTCTACGCCAACGGCTTCGTGCCTACGGTTCGGCAACTGGTCGAGCGGATTGCGACAGGCGATTGATGCAACGGTCCGGTAATCTCTCGTGCCTATGATCGCGACCATGCAGGATCAGGCCGACATCCAAGACCGCTTGAAACAGGCCGGATTGCGCCCGACGCGCCAACGGGTCCGTTTGGCGGAAACCCTGTTCCAGGAAACCCATCGGCACGTGACCGCGGAACAGTTACACCAGGAGATAATCGCGTCCGGCATTTCAATGTCGCTCGCCACTGTTTACAATACGCTGCATCAATTGACCCGCGTCGGGTTGCTGACGCAGGTGGTGATCGAGCCTGGCCAATCGTATTTCGACACAAACAGCGACGCGCATCATCACTTCTACCATGTCGACTCAGGCCGGCTCGAGGATATTCATGGTCACGGCATCGAGGTGATCGGCCTGCCCGACGCGCCGCCGGGTGCAAAGGTCAGCAGCATCCAGGTGATCGTACGCGTGCACGGCACACTTCCAGACGTCACAGCGCCACCGGGCGACACTCCCTAGCGATCCATAGTCAGCACCGGCGCGAAAGAGACCGACGATGTCCGCCAGCCCATCCCTGATCGGCACCATCCAATCCATGAAGCGCGACGCGACCCCTTACCAGGATGTTGTATCGGCTCGGCTGGAGCGTGCGCAGGCAGGCGATATCAAGACGGCCGCCTTCACGCACATCGCCGCGGAACAGGCTATCGCCGAGGCCCAGAGGCTGGACCGTGACGGCGCCCGGACGAATCCGAAGATGCCGCTGGCCGGCGTGGCGATCGCGGTCAAGGAGATAGTCGCGGTCGAAGGGCAGCCAACCACGGCCGGAACCACCCTCGACGTGTCGGATCTCGCCCCGGCACAGGGGCCGTTTATCAAACGCCTGCGCGACGCGGGCGCCGTCGTGATCGGCAAGACCGTTTCGACCGAGTTTGCGCTCTCGTATCAGAACCTGACGCTGAAAACGCCGCTCAACCCCCGCTTCGACGAACCCCATACGCCTGGCGGGTCGAGCAGCGGATCGGCGGCGGCCGTGACGGCGGGCCTTTGCGATTTTGCGGTCGGCACCGATACCGGCGGCTCGATCCGGGTGCCGGCTGCCTTCTGCGGCGTGACCGGCTTCAAGCCGGGTATGGAGTTCTGGTCGCGGGAGGGCATGTTCCCCTTGTCGCGGGAACTGGATACCATCGGCCTGGTCACGCGCACGCCTGACGACCTGGTGACGGTGCTCGAATCACTAGGCCACGGTATCGTCGCCCGCGCCCCGTTGGCCTCGTTCAGGCTGGGTCTGCCCGAAGTACACTTTTATGACAACCTGGAGCCAGCGGTAGCCAGCGCGATGAATGACGCGATCACCCGCATCATGCGCGGGGGCGCGGCCGTAAGCCGGCTTGTCATTGCCGATCATAGCGAACTGAACAGCTTCGCCCAGGTGGTGAACAGCGCGACGCTGGTACGCTACCTCGGTCGCGAACGGGTTGAATCCGGCTTGGACAAAGTAGATCCCGTAACAAGATTGCGGTTCGAGGCAGGGTTGGCCGCGGACACGTTCCAGGTGCAAAGCCTGATGGGAATGCGCCGCACGCTTGCCAATCGCATGAAGTCGAACTTATCTCATATCGACGCGCTGATCACGCCCACGACACCCAACCTGCCCGTTCCGCTCTCGTCACTGCCTGATGCCCAGGCTACCGCCGCGTGGCAGGCGGTGACTGCCCGCAACGTGCGTTTTGCAAACCTGTTCAATTTTACCGCCATTTCGATCCCCTTGCCGGGCGCTACCCCCGTCGGGCTGCAGTTGATGGCGCCCAGCGGGTCCGAAATGAAACTGGCCGCGATTGCCGCAGCCTTGCAGCACGCGCTTGACTAATTCCCACTCGATCTAGATATACAGGACAGAATTAGTCCTCTATCCTTGGGATCCATGATCCGTCTTTCGAAACTCAGCGATTATGCGATTGTGGTGCTCACCACCATGGCCCGGGATCCGGCAAACCATTGTGGCGGGGCGACTTTCCCGTGCGGATTGCTGGCACAGAAGAGCGGCGTTCCGGAGCCCACTGTCGCGAAACTGATGAAGCTGCTGGCAAAGGGTGGCGTCGTCACCTCTCAACGCGGCATGAGCGGTGGTTACGGCCTGGCCCGCGGAGCTTCGGACATCTCGGTGGCGGACATCATTGCTGCGGTCGAGGGACCGATTTCGCTCACGGAATGCGTCGGCGGGCATGACGATACGGGTTGCCAGGTCGAACGGCTGTGTGCCGTGCGCGGCAACTGGGACAGGATCAACACCGCACTGGTGGGCGCTCTTTCGAGCGTCAGCCTTGCCGAGATGGCGGAACCGTTCATACCGGCGGCTTACCGCGACGGCGTGCCTCGCATAAAGGAAATTGCATGACGACGCAGGATGAACTTCTGGGCCAGCTGGTCGACGAAAAGTACAAGTACGGCTTCGTCACCGATATCGAGTCGGAAGCCGCGCCCAAAGGGATGAACGAGGATATCATTCGCTTCATCTCGGCGAAAAAGGAGGAACCCTCGTGGTTGCTGGAATGGCGGCTGTCGGCGTACCGCGCGTGGACCCAGATGCACGAACCGCGCTGGTCGAAGCTGGATTACCCCGCCATTGACTACCAGGACGCGCATTATTACTCGGCCCCCAAGGCGACGGAAAAGCTGAAGAGCCTCGACGAGGTCGATCCCGAGCTTTTGGAGACCTACAAGAAGCTGGGCATTCCGATCCGCGAGCAGGAACTGCTGGCAGGCGTGGAGCCTACGGTGGCGGTCGACGCCGTGTTCGACAGCGTCTCGGTCGCGACCACCTTCAAGAAGAAGCTAGCGGAAGTCGGCGTGATCTTCTGCCCGATCTCTGAGGCCGTGCGGGAGCATCCCGAACTGGTGCGCAAGTACCTGGGATCAGTCGTGCCCGTGACAGATAATTTCTACGCCACGCTGAACTCAGCCGCGTTTACCGACGGCTCGTTTGTCTACATCCCCAAGGGCGTGCGCTGCCCGATGGAGCTTTCGACCTATTTCCGCATCAATGCCGCCAACACGGGTCAGTTCGAGCGTACGCTGATCATTGCCGATGCCGGTTCCTACGTCAGCTACCTGGAAGGCTGCACCGCGCCGAAGCGCGACGAGAACCAGCTGCATGCGGCAGTGGTTGAACTGGTGGCGCTCGACGATGCGGAGATCAAATATTCGACCGTGCAGAACTGGTACCCTGGCGACGAAAACGGCAAGGGCGGCATCTACAATTTCGTGACCAAGCGGGGCGCGTGCCGGGGTCGGAACTCGAAGATTTCATGGACCCAGGTGGAGACCGGTTCGGCGATCACCTGGAAGTACCCAAGTTGCATTCTGCAGGGCGATAACAGCGTTGGGGAGTTCTACTCCGTCGCCATCGCCAACAATTACCAGCAGGCCGACACCGGCACGAAGATGATCCACATCGGGCGCAACACGAAGTCGCGCATCGTCTCGAAGGGCATCTCGGCGGGACACGGCCAGAACACCTATCGCGGCCTGGTGCGCGTGCTGCCCCGCGCCGAGGGCGCGCGCAATTACACCCAGTGCGACAGCCTCCTGATCGGTTCATCTTGCGGCGCGCACACGGTGCCCTACATCGAAAGCCGTAACCCCGGCGCCACAATCGAGCACGAGGCCAGCACCGCCAAGATCAGCGACGACCAGCTGTTCTACTGCCGCCAGCGCGGCATCCCGCAGGAGGAAGCCGTATCGCTGATCGTCAACGGCTTCTGCCGCGAAGTGATGCAACAATTGCCGATGGAATTCGCTGTCGAGGCGCAGAAGCTGATCGGGATTTCCCTAGAAGGGAGCGTCGGGTGAGTCGTCGGTTTCGAAACATTGTGTTAGTTACAGTGTACACTTCAGGATCAAGAGTAAATGCTTGAAATAAAGAATCTTTTTGCTTCCGCAGGCGACCGTCAGATCCTCAAGGACTTGTCACTAACCGTGCCCACAGGTGAAGTGCATGCCATCATGGGGCCGAACGGGGCGGGAAAATCGACCCTGTCGTATATCCTCGCGGGCCGCGACGGGTACGAGGTCACCGGCGGCGAGGTGCTGCTGGATGGCGAGGATATTCTGTCGCTGGCGCCCGAGGACCGCGCGGCCAAGGGTATGTTCCTGGGTTTCCAGTACCCCGTCGAGATACCCGGCGTGCCGACCACGACGTTCCTGCGCATGGCGCTGAACGCGGTGCGCAAGGCGCGCGGCGAGCGCGAGCTGGATGCCATCGAGTTCCTGCGCCTGTTGAAGACGAAGACCAAGCTGCTAGGCGTGACTGAGGACATGCTGAAGCGGGCGCTGAACGTCGGCTTCTCGGGCGGCGAGAAGAAGCGCAACGAGGTCCTGCAGATGGCGATCCTGGAGCCGCGCCTCGCGGTTCTGGATGAAACCGACAGCGGCCTCGACATCGATGCGCTGCGTATCGTCGCCGAGGGCTGCAACGCGCTGCGTTCGCCCGAGCGGTCGATGCTGATCATCACCCACTACCAGCGCCTGCTGAACTACATCGTGCCCGACCGCATCCACGTGCTGGCGCAGGGTGCGATCCAGCGTTCGGGCGGCAAGGAGCTGGCCCTGGAACTCGAGGAAAAAGGCTACGCGGAGTTCGGCGGCGAGGCGGCTTGATGTTGTTCGAGGATCAACTGGCGGCTATTCCCGAAAGCGACGTGCAGCGCCACGCAGCTGCGGCGAAGTTCGTGGCGCTGGGTTTGCCGACCGTGCGTGAGGAGGGTTGGAAGTACACCAGCCTTGGCGTCCTGCAAGGACGTTCCTCCGGATCGCCCGAAGCCAACACCACCGTACCACCGCCTTTGGTTGAGGGCGCCTGCCGGCTTGTGCTTGTGGACGGGATCGTTCGGGACGACCTTTCCACGGCCCTGCCCCACGGTCTGACTGTCGAGCACGAGCCGCTGCCGTATCACGCCAGCCTGGAAGCGCATGCCATCGCCCATCTGAACTTGGCTTTGCGGCGTTCATCCGTCACCCTGCGGGTCGCGGAGGATGCGGTGGTCACAACGCCGCTGGAAGTCGTCTTTGTCGGCAGCAACGCCGCGGTCGCGCATACCGCGTTTTCCGTTTTCGCCGGACACAATACCCGCGCCACGATCATCGAGCGCCATGCCTGCCACGGTGCCTTCACCGGCAGCATGCTGAGCCGGATCGAGGTGGGTCCAGGGTCGTCGGTCAAGCACTACCGGCTGCACGAAAGTGCGTCCCAGGCTGTTTCGCTGGCGCTCGGCACAGTCGATCTGGCGCGGGATGCCACCTACGAGGCGTTCTCGCTGAACACGGGCGGCCAAGTCACGCGCCACCAGACGATTGCCTGCTTTCACGGCGAGGGCGGTCACTTGGAACTGAACGGGGCGCATGTGGTCGATGGCGACAGCCACATCGATACTACCACTGCAATCCGGCACATGGTTCCGCATTGCTCCAGCCGCGAGACGTACCGGCATGTGATGGACGGCAACGGGCGCAGCGTATTCCAGGGCAAGATCTTCGTGGCAGAGGGCGCGCAGAAGACAGATGGTTTCCAGTTGAACCAGTCGCTGATGCTGTCGCCGAACGCCGAGGTGAACGCCAAGCCGGAGCTTGAGATCTATGCCGATGACGTGAAATGCAGCCACGGCGCCACATCGGGCCGGCTGGATGCCGAAGCGTTGTTCTACCTGCGGTCGCGCGGACTGGGCGAAGCGGAGGCGCGGGCCTTACTGGTGCAGGCGTTTATCGCATCCGCCGTGGACCTGATCAGCGACGAAGCCGTACGCGTTGCGTTCACCGATCGGGCAGCACAGGCATGGGAGACCAAACGATGACTTACAGGGCAGCGCG
>CALMVH010000212.1 GCA_937873165.1 uncultured Rhodospirillales bacterium | reverse complement strand
GCATAGCACCCGCTCAAGAGCAGAACCAGCGCCGCAGACGCGATGAACTTCATTCGATCCTCCAGTGTGTCTCGTAGCTTGAACGAAGCAACGCTGCCTGTTCCTGCGCAACCGCGTCATGTCTTCGATCATTGACATTTTAGAGAAATCCGTTAACTTGCCGAATAGATAATTGCGCCGAGGGTCCGATGGCAGCCACCGATACCGTAGCACCTGCTCCCGCTCCAAAGCCCGCCGCCGTTCAGCCGGCCTCGGTAACAAGCGTGACGGCAGGCGTGGTGAAGTCGAAGGCTGGTGCCGCCCCGACCGCCAGCATTCACAACATCGAGGATCGCGCCAGCGGCGAAGGCATTCTGGACGCGACGAAAAAAGTTGTTCAGCAGGATGAAACCTCTCGGTTTCGCGCCACGGTAGAGCAAGATTTGAAGCAGCGTGTCTTGCACGATCCATCCGTAGTTTCGCTGAGCGGAAACGGCGGAAACTCGCAGGCGGAGCGTTCTGCTGCCCAGGATACGTTCCGCCAGGCCGATAAAAAGTGGGGCACGGAAAACGAGCAATTCGAGTTGGCTGCAAAGGCCCAATTAAGAACGGTAACGGCCGACGCTAGTCCTTTTGAAGTGGAACGTGCGACGAAAGCAAAGGACGACGTGCTCCGGGATATGAAGCGCGCACCTGTCGAGCAGCCACATGTCACGCCCGTCGCTACTACGGCTCAAGCCCTGGAGAAGGCCAGCCGCAGCACAGGCGATGATGTGCTGGTCGCCGAACAACCAAGGACGTTGCCGCCAACCCCTGCGATGGCTGTGCCGGCAAGCGGGCGCGGCGAAGCGCCGGTTGGCGTGAATACTCCCAGGAAGGAAGCGACAATCTCACCTGCGTCCTCAGCAACTCCGTCTGCTGCCGTTGAAGGGAGTGCGCCTGCCGCGCAAGCAGCAGGAAAGCTTACTGCCGCCGAAGCGAAGGTAAATTCAGCGGGCGTGACGGGCGCTAACCTTGTAACACCTCTCAAGGCCGCTGGTCCGGTGCGGGATGCGGCGTTTGACTCGGTACCTGACCGGAAGCCCGTACGGGCTGAGGTGACCGACTCTCGCCCTGTTACCACCCTTGCAGTCGTGCCTCAGGCTGTTTCTGAAGCAAAGCCAGTCGCGTTGTCCCGCTTACAAAAGGCGGGTCTCTTGCCCAAAGATGCCACGTTTGAATCTGTCACCGGGGGGGCGGTGTCTGCGCCTATGCAGTCGAGCGTGACATTGGTTGCGGCTAAACCAGAGGTGGCCCAGACCGTGCGGGTCAAGCCTGCTCAAGCGACCGTGTTGGGCATAACGCAGCAGAGCGGTATTGTAATCAATACGCTGGCAAGCCGGAAGTCGGCCGAGCCAGTCAACGCATCGCCCGCGCCGCAGCGCCGGAATAACCCGTCGGCTAAATCGGTCCCGACCATGAGTGCTGGCCGGTAATCAGATCCGGCTGGCATCCCCTTCGTTTTTCCCCTAAACCCGGTCCTGTATTCAGGGGGATCGGATGAAGCGGGGTATCGGCGCGGTTGCGGCTTTGGCCGTCTTGCTTGGTATTGTACTAGCGGTCTTGATTGTACCGACCATGCGGCTGAAGGCGGGCTTGAACAAGCTGGCCGCTGCCCTGCCGCCAGGCGTCGTCCTGACTTACCACGATCCTCATTACGCCTTGCTGGCCCGCAGGGTCACGCTTCGGGATGTCACCCTGAAGCTCTCCAGTCCGGCGCTTGATATCCACGCCGACTCCCTCGAAATCGATGGTGGCAACGCGGCGCTGGAGCAGACCGCCGCTGAGGCGCAATCCGCTCCGGACCTTCAGAACACGACCAGCACGCCCCTGGCAGGCCGGATCGTCGCGACTGGTCTTCATACCGCGTCTGGTCCGGTCGATGTGCATGTCGACCGCGAGGAACTGGACAAGCCAAGCCTCGACCTCTATCAGGTGTTCAGTCCGCTTCCGCTCCGGGCCGCCTCCGCCTTGCCCGGGCTGGCCGATGCCGCTGTGATGCAGCGGGTAGGGCTCTATATCGTAGCCTCGTCTGCGGATCGCGCCGAGATGGACAATCTAGTTGTGGAAGTCCGGACCGACGAGGCCGACGGTACCAAGGTAACCTTCCGGGGCGCGGCCTTGTCGGCCGACGGCATAGACCACGGCAACTTCGCTCATACAACACTGAACGGCTTCGAGATCGCGTCGGGCACGTTCAACGCCAGCGTGGCCAGAATCACCGGCGGCGCCACGGCGCATCGTGCCTTTTGGACGGCCGTGCGCGACGGGGCGCCGCTGGAAGTCGCGTCCGAGTTTTTCCAGGGTACGGATGAGACCATCGAAGACGTAAAGGCCACCAGCAATGGACAAACGATCGCATCGCTGGACAAGCTGACGCTCGGCGGCATCGCCTACAAGGGGGGCTTGCCCGTATCCCTCGACCTGGCTTTCTCCCACGTCACCTTTGATCCCGGGCTCCTGCCTTACCCGGGCATCGGGGATGGGTTGCGCGCGCTTGGATACAAGATGGTCCAGATGGATGGGCACGCCAGTTACCGGTGGGATCAGACCGCGCAAACCATCCGCCTCGATCCCGCGATGATCACCATGGATCAGGGCGGAACCTTGACACTGACCGCCAACGCGCTGAATGCCGATCCGAACCTCGCTTATACACAGTACAAGCTGTCGGGCGCGTCGTTGCGCTACGACGATGCCTCGCTCGTGACGAAATGGCTTGCCTTTGCGGCGGCCCAGACGAAACGCACTCCCCCGGACATCCAGGCAGCCTACGCGAAATGGCTGCTCGAGCAGAAGCCGGCATTCAAGAACGATCCAACGCTTGCGGCGGCGTTCGACGGGCTGGCGGCGTTCATCAAAAATCCGCATAGCCTTCTGGTGATGCTGGCGCCCGCGCAGCCCGTCAGCCTGTTCCAGTTCGACAAGGCCAACCCGCAAAGCTTTTCAACAAGGCTGGGGCTTAAGGTTTCTGCGGTGCCAGGCCCCGGATCGTCGGCTCCTGCCGCGATCCCGGTGCCGGGACATCGATAACGGGACGCGGAGTGATTTCCACGCGGGTCACTTCGCGATGATGCCGCGCAGGCCGCCCGAGACCAGGGTCGAAACGTCGAACAGGATTTTCGGCAGCGCCAACCCGCCGGTCGAGGCCAGGTATTTCGGGCGCCAGTCGGGTGAGAACTTCGCCTTGTAGCGGCGCAAGCCTTCGAAATTATAGAAATTCTCGCCGTGCTCGAACAGGAACGTGCCCAGCTTGTGCCAGATGGAGGCCAGCTGGTTGTCCTCGAAGCCGGACAGCGGCGCCATGCCGAGGTTCAGCCATTTGTAGCCCTGCGCCGCCCCCCACAGCATCAGGTCGGCGAACAGGAAATCCATGACGCCGTAGGGCGAATCGGCGGTGTGGCGCATCAGGTCGACCATCAGCTCCTCGCGGTCCGCCGCCAGCCACAGGCTGGCAAAAGCGACGGCCTTGCCCTCCCGCCGCACGACCGCGACATGGAAGTTCTTCAGGTATGCCGGGTCGAAGTACCCGACCGAAAACCCCTTCTCACGCGTATTCTTTGATTGCAGCCATTCGTTGGAAATCGCGATCAAGTCCGGCAGCAGCGCGTCCACGTCGTCGGGGGGCACAATCTCGAACACGCCCCCTTCGCGCTCGGCGCGCTTCTTGGCGTAGCGCAGATCCTTGCGGTCTGGACGGTCCAGCGAGGCGCCCGCATCGGTCAGGGCCACGCGCGCTTCCTCGCCCAGCTTCAGGAAGCTGAGGCCGAGATCGGCGTAGAGCGACAGGTTCTGCGCATCGATATGGTAGAAAACCGGCCGGCCGTCGTACAGGTCGCAAAGCTCGCGGAACTTCCAGGCAAGGTCGGCTTTCTCGTCCTCGGGCCCAACAGGGTCGCCCAAGGCCACCCAGGTACGGCCGGTGCGACCGTACATGATGAACGACTTGCCAGTATCCGAAAACAGCAGGTGCTTGTCCCCCAGCAGCGCGAGGTTCGAAGCGCCAACGGGCGAGCGCGCAACGATGGCGCGGACTCGATCCAGCTCCTCGGCTGTCGGGTTGCCCGGCAGCTTCGGTGCGGGACGGATCAGCTGGTACAGCGCAAAGCAGAACGCCAGCATCACCAGCAAAACCGTGGCGCGCAGGAACCGGGGCGCGCGGCTGGTAAAGGCGAAATCGAACCACAGGCTGTTGCTGTACTCGACATGCTTGTAGTCGAAAAAGCCCAGCCACACCGACGCGCCGACCACGACGATAATGCCCACCAGCCATTTCGGAGTGAAACGCTGTTCCCAAAGCGAAGCCTTGCGGTAATAGGCAGCGCGGCTGGGGATCAGGATCGCAAGCACCACCGCCAGCACCAGGGCTTCCTCAAAGTCGATACCTTTCAACAGCGACAGGAAGATACCGGCGACCAGCCCAATGACCGTCAGGTGATAAGCGGCGTCGAGGCGCCGGAACAACCCGTTGGCGAGGATTAGCAGCGCCAGCCCCGTGACGGCGGTCAACAGGCTGGATAGTTCCAGAACAGGGTCCGGCAGCAGCTTTTGCAGAAAGTCGAGGCGGTATTCCAGCGACGGATAGGCGCCGGAAACCAGCAACACCGCACCCGACACCGCCACCAGCGGTCCGACGATCTGCGGCGACAGCTTCGGCAGCCACCCGGTGGCGCCCCGCACCGCCTGCCCCAGATCGGCGCGGCGGGTAAGGATCTCGTGGCCGAGGGTCAAGAGGGCGGCGAGTGCCAGCGGCAGAATGAAGTAGATGCAACGGTAGGCCAGGATGCAGCCGATCAGGATCGTGCGCGGCACTGCGGGCAGCATCAGCCCCATCAGCGACTCGAACACCCCGATGCCGCCCGGCACATGGCTGAGTGCGCCCAGCACGATGGCGAGCACGTAGACGGCAAGGTACAACGGGAAGGAAGGGTGGTACTGGACCGGCAGCAATACGTACAGCACGCCCGCCGCCAAAGTCAGATCGCATATCGCCAGGATGATCTGCGCGACGGTGAAGCGGACGCGCGGCAGCCGGATCTGCCAGTGCGCTATCTTGAAGGTTCGGGTGATAAACGCGCCCGCCGCGATCCAGGCGAGAAGGCCGATTATCGACACGATCCCGAACCCGCGCGTGAACAGGGGCAGCGCGTGCCCGGACAGCTCGATCCCGGTGACGGTATTTACCAGCGACCGGATGGCGAGCCCGATCTCGTCTGGCACGGCCAGCGCACCCAGCGAAGTGATAACAAGCGCGCCGAGGCCGAAGCTGAAGGTGCAAAAGGTGGTGATGTACGCGATATCGACGGCGCTCAAGCCCCGTGCCGAATAGATCCGGTAGCGGATGGAGCCGCCTGTGAAGAGAGTCAGCCCGACATTGTTGGAAAACGCGTAGGACACGAACGAGGCCAGCGCCGCCGTGCGGTAACGCAGCTTGGCATCGATCATCATCAAACCCAGGATCTCGTATCCGGTCAGCGTCAGGTACGACAGCACCGTTAACCCCGCCGCGATCAGGAAGTCGTGCCGCGGGGTCAGCTTGAACCCGTCCATGATCTCATGAAGGGTGTGGCCGCGCAGCTCGTAGCGCAGCGCCCACAAGGCCGCGCTGAACAGCCCCAAGGTGAACAACGCCCCTACCAGATGCTTTACGATCGCCTTGCGCGGCAGCAACGCTTTCAACGCAGTCATGCGGGCATCAGGAGGCGCGCACAATCGCGCGGCAGGGAAATGGCAGAACGATCATCTCGAACGTTGATGACACAATCGTTCACCTGTAGCAATCACGGGCATACCTCTCAAATAGGGTCATTTTCGACATGCGCCTGGGTGTAGCTTCACGGGGCCTCGGACGTCTCTGTTTGGTAGTGGCGTGTATAATCGCCTTGTGGCCGCAGCCATCGCGCGCCGACACGATTACGAATGAACGGCTGGGGTCGGTGCCTTACAGCCTGCCGCCCGGCAGGCCGTCCGACGTGGTCATCCTGTTCGCCGATCACCCGAACGATCCCGATACGCGACAGGTCGCCGCGCGTCTGACCGGCCTTGGGGCAGCAGTTGCCACAGTGGACGCGGGCGCCTATACGCGCAGCCTGATCGCCGACAAGCCGAGCTGCGCCTGGTTGTCGAGCGATGTCGAGGATTTGAACCGCGCGTTACAGCGCAAGCTGCAGTTCCCGGCGTTCCGGGTTCCGGTCCTGGCCTCCACCGGCGTGCAGGGCGGGCAACTGGTGTATGGGCTGCTGGCAGAGGCCCCCAGCTATTCCTTTGCCGGAGGCGCCAGCGTCGGTTTCTCCGCCCACCAGGCGCAGCCTTTGAACATCTGCGGCATAGGCCTGAGCGAGGCGGAGGACAAAACCCTGCTGCCCGCTGTCGATATCCAGCAGCCATGGACGGTCGAGGCGGCGGCAAACGCGGCGGATACGGCAGACTGGATCGCGGATATAAAGAAGGCCGATCTTGTACCCTCCAGTACGGGTTCGGTGGCCGACCGGTTGAACGGTCTTGTAAAACCCCTGCTGACAACCGCAGTCAGCACCGATCCCAACAGCATCGAAGATTTGCCTGTTATCGAAATGCCGACGGGCAAGCCCGCGCCCTATGTCGCCATCGTATACTCGGGCGACGGGGGATGGCGCGATCTCGACCGCACGCTAGGACAGGTGCTGTCGTCGCACGGCGTGCCAGTTGTCGGATTCGACTCGCTGCTCTATTTCTGGCAGCCGAAGCGGCCGGAAGTTGTGGCTCATGACCTCGACCGCGTCATGGATCATTACCGCCAGGCCTGGCACATCGACAAATTCGTGCTGGTCGGATATTCCTTCGGGGCCGACATCATGCCGTTTGCCTACAACCGCCTGTTATCGGAAAACAAGGCGCGCATCCCGGAGCTTTCGCTGCTGGCCTTGTCGCGCAACACGCGCTTCGAAATATCGGTATCGGAGTATTTCTCCGACCGTGCCAACGCGGCGACCATGCCGGTCGAACCCGAGCTGGCGAAGATCCCGTCGGCTTTGGTGCAATGTTTCTATGGCGCGGACGAAGCCGACGAGTCGGCCTGCACCACGCCGGCGGCAGCCAGGGACGAAGACATCAAGACCCCCGGCGGTCACCATTTCGGCGACGATTACGAGGCATTGGCAACGCGGATCATGGACGGCGCGGCAAAAAGGCTGAAGTAACCGATCGATTTGAATGCTGCGGCACTCGTCTGTCAGACGGTTCGTCCCCAGAACATGAAAGCGACCGCTCCCATCAGGCAGCAAAGGGCGCCGACATAGTTCCAGTGAAGCTTGTCTCCCAGATAAAAGACTGAAAACCCAGCAAACACGATCAAGGTGATTACCTCCTGGATGATCTTTAGCTGGGCCGGCGTGAACTCATAGGATCCGATGCGATTGGCGGGCACTTGGAAACAGTACTCGAAGAATGCGATTCCCCAGCTGCACAAGATAACCAGCCAAAGCGGCTGGTCCTTGAATTTAAGGTGGCCGTACCAGGCGAATGTCATGAATACATTCGAGCAGCAAAGCAGCAATATGGTTTTCATGATATTTGATTGGGATACGAGTAGATCTCGTGCTAACGGAAAAGAGAGCGCTTTTCGCGTCAACTACGCGTCAGCCGAACTTGAAAATGAGTAAGCGAGTTGGAGCGGGCGAAGAGATTCGAACTCTCGACCCTAACCTTGGCAAGGTTATGCTCTACCCCTGAGCTACGCCCGCGCTCCGTTCGCTGAGCGGCACTATACGCAAAGCAGCGGGGCTTGCAAGGCGTAAAATCCGGTTCATATAGCGGGCATCCACCGCCGCGGCTTGTCTTGCGCCGGCTGTGGGACAGATCAAGGGCGAAAGGATAAACCATGGACCTGCTGCTGGGAAAAAAACCCGCCAAACCTGCCGCCGCAAGCGCCGACGGCGTGATTGCCGATACCACCACCGCGACCTTCGAGCGCGACGTGATCGCCGGGTCCGGTACGGTGCCGGTGATCGTGGATTTCTGGGCGCCCTGGTGCGGGCCGTGCAAGACCCTTGGCCCGATGCTGGAACGCAACGTTGCGGCCGCGGGCGGCCGCGTGCGCATGGTCAAGGTCAACATCGATGAAAATCCGGAGCTTGCGCAAGCCTTGCGCATACAGTCGATTCCGACGGTGTATGCCTTCTTTAAGGGACAGCCGGTGGATGGATTTACCGGTGCGGTTCCCGAAAGTCAGATCAAGCAGTTCGTTGACAAGCTTGCGGCCCAGGCAGGAACGCCGGGCGCAGACCCGATCGAAGCGCTCCTGGCGCAGGCAAAGGATGCGATAGCGGCCGGCCAGCCCCAGATTGCGCAGGAGATCTATGCGGAGGTGCTGGATGCCGAACCCGCCAGCGTCGGCGCGCGTGCTGGATTTGCGCGGCTGTTGCTGGATCACGGCCAGACCGATGCCGCACGCCAGCTGATCGATACTGCTCCCGCCGAAGTCGCGAAGCACGCCGATCTCGCCGCGGTTCGAACGGCGCTTGACCTTGCGGAACAAAGTGCGGGACTGGGCGAGGCGGCCGATCTGCTGAGGCGGCTGGACGTCAATCCCGACGATCACGCCGCGCGCTTCGATCTTGCCATGGCTTATTACGGCTCGGGCGACCGCGAGGCCGCTGTGGACGCGCTGCTTGAGTCGATTCGGCGCGACCGCAGCTTCAACGACGAGGAAGCCCGCAAGCAGTTGGTCAAATTTTTCGAAGCGTTCGGCTTCAGCGATCCCCTGACTGTATCCGCACGCAAACGCCTGTCCGCCCTGCTGTTCCGATGAGCTCGCGTTCGCCTTTCGATCCGGGCTTTGAAGACCTGCCGCAGACAGTGCCGATCTTCCCCTTGAATGGCGTATTGCTGCTGCCGCGGGGCAGGCTGCCCCTGAATATATTCGAACCGCGTTACCTTGCGATGGTCGAGGATTCGCTGCGGGACAACCGATTGATCGGCATGATCCAGCCCACCGGTGCCGGCGAGCCGCCACCGGTCTTCTCGATTGGATGCGCGGGCCGGATCGTTTCCTTTACCGAGACGGAAGACGGCTGCTACCTGATTTCCTTGTCCGGCATCTGCCGCTTCACCATCAGGCAGGAACTGGAAACACTGCGCGGGTATCGCCGCGCCCACGCGGACTGGAGCCGTTTTCGTGCCGACCTTGACGAGGAGGCTTGTCCCGGGTTCGACAGGCAAAAATTCATCGGCCTGTTGCAGGCGTATTTCGCCCGCCAGGGTTTGTCCGCCAACTGGGATGCCATCGCCGAATCCCAGGACGAACGCTTGCTGACCTCGCTTGCGATGATCTGCCCGTTCGAAGCGTCTGAAAAGCAGGCGTTGCTGGAAGCGCCCTGCTTGCAGGACCGGGCGGAGATCATGCTGAAGTTGCTGGAAATGGCGGCGAACGATCCCGCCGATCCCGACAAGCTGCGGCATTGATCGGGTTGCGGGATCGGCGGCCCGCGGTTATGAGAAAAACAAGCCAGCCGAGGAATCCATGTCCGCAGTTCAACGTCCCGTCGATCCGCATCTACTCGAGGTACTCGTCTGCCCGCTTACAAAATCGCCCTTGCGCTACGACGCGGCCGCGCAGGAGCTGATCAGCGACCGCGCACGCCTGGCTTATCCCATCCGCGACGGCATTCCCATCATGCTGATCGATGAGGCCCGCGAGCTTGGCGAGACGGAAATCCAGCGCTGACCGGCTACTTCTTGGCCATCATCGACAGATCGATACATTTCGACTTATCCGTGCATTGCGCTGCGTATGAGGACAGGAAGGTGATCGCGACAGGCAGCACATCCTGGTTTGCAGCAGCCTGGAACTGCTTGTTCTTGGCAGAGATCTGCTTGCCGACCGACGAACTGTAGAACGCCGCAAGCGCTTCCAGCTCCGGTAAACTGTAGGTCTCCATCATCGCGCCGATCATGCCGTTCTTCAGCATCGTCCGGTCGAGATGCGCCCGCGCATAATCGACGAAATCCTGGCGCTGCTGGGGTGTGATCTTGGGATTTTGCAACGATCCCGACAGCATGGCCACCAGGCGCTCGAAGTTTGCGTCTTCGTCCTGGGT
>CALMVH010000211.1:3069-9540 GCA_937873165.1 uncultured Rhodospirillales bacterium | reverse complement strand
AGGCAAAACCGATCCGACAGCGTTCATGCAAGCTCTGCAAGACAAAGGCAAATTTGGGATTTCTGAACACGGAGCGGCAATACAGGGTTATGTAAAAAATTCCGCGGCGACAATACGTGGGCTGCGGCCCTATATCGCTCGCAGGCAGCTCTAATGAAATTTGTCATCTTATCCAGAACTTTACTTTGTTTCTACTTGTCCGTAGACGGACAGGCAAAAGAGATTCCATGGAAAATTGACGAGAAAACCGCTCATATTCTGACAGCCGAAGCTCACGACGGCGGAATGGACCTTTGGCAAGCTTACGATTACGATGACGGCAACCGAATGAGCCCTGGATTTTTCGCTTATACGGAACTTGGTTTAGAAGCTGACAATGTAGGCGTTTTTGCCGTGAACCCGTGGACAGGGGATGTCTGGTCGCTATGGGAGTGCAAGAAAATAAGCACGCCCGCGTCCCGTGCCATTCAGAAAGAAATCCGGAAACGGTTCACGCTCGAGGAATTATATCAGTACAAACGGCTAGGCCGGATCAAACCGTCGTGCTCGTAAGATGCGTGATCTAACTGGGTATTTATGTCCTAAATTTCGCACGTCTCCCAGTGCCCATCATCTTCCCCTCCCGCACGCCATGCTTTACCGAGAAATGGTTCGGCAAACTCTGTTCTACGTTGCCGACCGGGCGCTGTTTACTTTCCTTCCTACAGGAAGCCATTGGTGCATCGGTTTCTCACAGCTGGCCGTCCAGTGTGAGCCAGTGCTCACACATTCACGACTTTCCGCCGGTCACCGTTTCTTTTGTGACCAAGCCAAACGACCATCGAACGGATCGGGCCCGCGACGCATTTGAATTTGGCTGGCCGGGTACGTATGTCATCGGGATTCATGCAACGAGGCAATCACATGCGCTTTTCTTTGGCCCTGCTTTTCACGCTAGCGGTGGCGGCGTGTGCCGGTGGGCCTGCCGAGCGTGATATTCCCGGCGATCTTACGTACCTGCCGGATGGGTCGAGGGGGTATGCGATCACCTGCAACCCGCCGTTCAGCGATTACGGTGATTGCCTGCAGCGCGCCGGCCGGATTTGTGAGGAAACCGGCTACACGGACTGGACGAGGCCACGTGGAACCCGGCCCGCGACCCGTTCGTGGCCAAGCGAAGCATGGCCATTCGATGCAACACGAAGACCGGCGTTTATCCGGCCGATGAAACGCGCCGGCCCGATTGAGCTTCCTGAACCGGTCCGGGCGGCTGCGGGCCCCCGGGCCGCATCGTTATCAAGGCTGTACGATTGTCTGGAACCGGGGCTTCCCCATCGTAGTCAGGGCATTGGAATGCAGGTCCGGCGTGTTGACGGTGATGTAGACTGCTTCTGGTTTTCCCTGCCTGAAAAACCCTGCGACGGGAAGAACGGGATCGTAGTTCCGGCTGGACCGTTCGGGCGCGGCCCGCGCGGCCTCTTCCATGATACTGTCTGCCTTGGAAGCAAAGGTGGCGAGCTTGACGGGGGAAAAATCATCGTCCAGTGCGTAGCTCAAGACTCGGACGCTTGGGCGCGCATGGCCGATGTATTGTCTAGAGCGGTGCCCTCCAGGGCGGTGCCCTCCTGGCCGGGCGCTTCTTACCCCATTGCCTGGCAGGAGAACCGCGTGATCGCAGTCTGACCTGCGCGGCTATGCAATCTTATCGGACTGGACGGCTCCGACGAATGCTTCGATCTGGGTCAGCAATCTTGAAAAGTCGACAGGCTTCGGATGGTAGTCGTCGCAGCCTGCGGCGATCGCCTTTTCCCTGTCTCCCGCCATGGCATGCGCCGTCAGGGCGATGATTGGGGTTGCGGCTCCTTCGGGACTTGCCTTGATCCGACCGGCTGCGGTCCAGCCGTCCATGATCGGCAGGTTCATATCCATCAGTATCAGATCCGGCCTGTCGGCCAGCGCTTTTTCGACGGCGGCCTGACCATCGGTCGCAATCAGGACGTCGAACCCACGGCGCTTCAGGCGCCGCGACAGGAAATCCCAGATTTCTTCGTGGTCTTCTACCAATAGGATAGTGGTCATTGTTGCCTTCATTCGTAACGCAGCAGCACGCAATCCCCTGTGACTTCCCGGCCTATGGAACGTTCAGCAGCAGAGTAGGCTTGATCTGGTTTAACTCCTGTTCGAGACTACTGTTCCTGCGTCCGGCAATCTAACAGCACGAGGGCTGGCAAGCGGCAGGACGGTGTAACAGCGTTTGATCGCGCCTACCTTTCCGAGGGTTGATTGACTTCGAACGATACACGCGACCTGCCGCCCACGCGGCATCCCCTGGAAGAGGCTGATGCCGCGGCGCGCATCGAGATCATCCTTGGCATGATAGAAGCCGATCCCGAAAGCCGCCTGGTGGTGCCGGAACTGGCAAGCGGCCGGCTGAACCTGCAGGAACTGCGCTTGAACCACCTGGCGTTGGGCGAACATGCCGTGCGGCTGGGCAATCCCCCCTCGTGGTGGCATCCCGAGGGCCGCCCGCAGTTCCGCGCGGCCAGCTTCCGGGGGGCAGACCTGCAGGGTGCCGATTTCAGCGGAACGGACCTGACAGGCACCGATTTCAGCGGCGTTATCATGCGCAACGCGGTACTGCGCAAGGCCCGGCTGGACGGCGCCGATCTGCACGAGGCCGATCTGTCCGGCAGCGATTTCATGGAGTGCCTGGGAAACGAAGGCAACTTTTCCGAGGCCCTGCTGGAGGACGCGCAGTTCACCGGCGCCACGCTTCGGTTCGCCAACTTCGCAGGGGCCTTGCTGGATGGGGCAAACCTCACCAAGGCCGACCTGTGGGGCGGCAAGATGCAGGGCGCCGACGCCACGGATGCCAACATGAAGGAAGCCGTGCTGCAGGAAGCTTCGCTGGAAGGCGCCTCCCTTTCGGGAGCGAACCTGCAGGATGCCGAACTGAAGAACGTCAATTTCTCCGGTGCGACCATGCGCAATGTCGACCTGAGGGGGGCCACCGTGGTTCATGCAAACTTTGAGAATGCCGATCTCAGCGGCGCCAGTTTGCCGAGGGTGGACTTATCCACCTGCAACCTGACGAACGTGCGCCTGTCGGGCGCATGGCTGGAAAACACGCGCTTTCGGGTGGATCAACTGGGCGGCGCGGTTGGGGAAGAGGCTGCCGGCGAGTTCGAAGCGGCACGGCAGGCGTATCTGGCGCTGGAGCAGAACTTTCGAACATTGGGTAACCCGGAGGCGGCGAGCTGGACGTTCCGCAAGGCTCGGCGCATGGGGAAGCGGCATTCCCTGGCATTGTTGAAAGCAGCATGGCGTGGCCGCCGCCTGCGAGAGGCTGTGACGCGTTGTTTTGAATGGAGCGGCGACGTTTTTGCCGAATGGCTATGCGACTACGGCGAAAGCCTGCCGCGCGTTTTACGCGCCTTTGTGACCACCCTTGTATGTTTTGCGGTGGTATTCGGGGTCACGGGAAGCCTCAGGTATTCAACCGATACCGTCGACCATCTTGCCGGCGCCCCCGTCAGGAACCCTTTCCAGTTGATGGGCTTCAGTTTCCTGACGATGTGCACCGCCGTGGCACCCGATTTTGATTTCAAGCCAAGCAGCCACGAGGTTTACTTTCTTGCCAGCACCGAATACGTGCTGGGATTGGTCCTGATCGGATTGTTCGGCTATGTGTTGGGTAACAGGCTCAGACGCTGAAAGCCGCACTTCGTCAGATACCACCGGATCGAACCGGGCCAGCAAGAGACAGGATTACCGATCATGCCCATTCCCCCTCAGGAAAACACCACCGGCCGCCAGTCTGCTGAGTCTCCAGTGTCCCCAGCAGGTTTCGACCGGATTGCTCTTGGTTCCCTGGTGGCAGGCATCCTGCTGTCGGCCGCAATCGTTCTGGTCATCCTCAATCTCCAGGCAAGCGGGCGCGACGATCGGGCAATCCGCTCCGCTACCGGCGTGTCTAGCCGTGTGGAAGCCATCCTGTCGGCGATGAAGGATCTGGAAACCGGCGAACGAGGCTTTCTGCTGACCGGTCGCGACGAGTTTCTTCAACCTTATAACTGGGGGCTGCAGAACCTCGACAGCGTACTGCCGCCGGTAACCGGCCCGACGGACGATCTGCCCGAACTGCGGCAGCTGGTAAAGATCAAGCGGGACATCGCCCAGCAGGCGATCTCGGCCCGCCGCGCGGGCGGCTTGCAGGCGGGGCTAACACTTGTTTATTCCGGCGCGGATAAAGCAACGATGGATGCCGTGCGCCTGCGCGTCAGCACGGTTCACGATGTGGCGGGTAAGCAGGTGGCCCGGCTGGAGCACCGCCAGCATGTCCGAGGCGATGCCGTAACCCTGTTGTCTTCGCTGATGAGTCTTCTCGCATGCCTGTCGTTTGTGTGGCTTGCCATCACGAGGCGAACGCGCGAGCGGGAAACGGACGCCCTGCTGCAGGGCGTTCTGGAAAACGCTCCCGTTGGGCTTGCCTTCTTCGACTACGCCCTGAGTGTCCGCCACGCCAACAAGGCGGTGCTGGCCATGGGTGGCAAACCTGGTGACTCCGGGCATGCGGCTGTTGGCCGGCCGGCATGGGATGTGCTGCCGCAGTTGCAGGCGGGACTGGGCGACCAGGTTTCGAGCGTCCTGCGGCAGGGGTGGAGTATTCCCGACGTGGAGATCGAGCTTCCACCGCCCGATCAATCGGCCGAACAATCCCGGTACCTGCTGGCGACCATCTACCCCTTGCGGCCGGCGGTCACCAGGTCAAGCAGAAGAAAAAGGACCTTTCGCAGGAATGCCGAACTCAGTCCAAGCGAGAGGCGCGGCGTTGGGCTGGTTTTGACCGACATCACCGAACGCAAGCGCTCGGAAGTCGCGATCGAAGCCGCCCGCGACGCGGCGGAGGCCGCAAACCTGGCCAAGAGCACGTTCATCGCTAATATGAGCGACGAGTTGCGCACGGCGCTGTCGGCCATCATTGGCTATAGCGAAATGCTGCAGGAGGAAATCGAGGAAAGTGCCGAACCCATCCTGGCCGAGCTCAGCCTGGGCGAGGATATCGGCAAAATCGAGAACAATGCCCGTCACCTGCTGGGATTAATCAACGACGTGCTGGATTTGAGCAAGGTCGAAAGCGGCAAGATGGACGTATTTGCCGAAACGTTCGATGTAGCCGATGCGGTTCAGGACGTTGCATCCACCGTGCACAGCCTGATCACCAAAAAATCGAACCGTATTGAAATCGAGACCGCTTCTGATCTTGGGGAGATGAACTCCGATTTGGTCAAGCTGCGGCAAATCCTTTTGAACCTCCTCAGCAACGCTGCAAAATTCACCGAGAATGGCACCATCACGCTGAGCGTCCTGTCGGAACCGGGCTCGTCTGGCGGTCGCTGGCTAGTGTTCAGCGTCAGGGACACGGGCATCGGCATGACGAGGGAACAGCTGAGCAAGCTGTTCCAGCGCTTCCAGCAGGCCGATGAATCCACCACGCGCAAGTTCGGTGGCACGGGCCTGGGGCTTTCGATCGTCAAGGTGTTCGCCGGTATGCTGGGCGGCGGCGTGACGGTGGAAAGCGAACCCGGTGCCGGCACGACCTTCACCGTGCGGCTGCCATCGGTGCTGCCGTCGGTATCGCAGGCGAAGACCACCGCCGACAACGCCGCCGACCCGTCGCAGCCAGACGCCGCGGAAGTTCACCACAAGGAAACGGTCCTGATCATCGACGACGATCCCGCGCAACAGGATCTGATGTCGCGGTTCCTGCACCGCGAGGGATTCGAGCCCAGCATCGCGTCCGACGGGCTTTCGGGGCTGAGGCTGGCAGCCAAGCTGCGTCCGCGCGCGATCCTCCTGGACGTCGTCATGCCCGGAATGGATGGCTGGTCGGTGCTTGAGACTTTGAAGGCCGACCCGACCCTGTCCGATATTCCGGTGATCATGATCACCTTTGCGGGAGAGCCCGGACTGGCGCAATCACTCGGAGCGGCGGATTATGTCCCAAAGCCCGTGATTTGGGACGATTTCAGGCATGTAATGGACCGTTTCCGCAACGCGGAAGGCGAAATCCTGATCGTCGATGACGATGCCGACGCCCGCAGCCGGTTGCGGATCGTTCTGGAACGCGAGGGCTGGACGGTGGCGGAGGCCGGTAACGGCGCGGAGGCGCTGATCTATGTATCCGAGATCGTGCCACAATTGATCCTGCTGGACCTGACGATGCCGGTCATGGACGGCTTTTCATTCCTCAGCGCCCTTCGAACGCGCCCCGACTGCGCCAATGTACCGGTGGTCGTGCTCACGGCGCGCGACCTGACGTCGAAAGACCGGGAGCGCCTGACCAGCGCCCGCCAGGTTCTTCGCAAGGATGAAATAAGCCTGCGTACCCTCGCGACCGACCTGCACGCGCTGGCCCCGGAGCTGCCGCCAACCGAGGAGCGGCACTGACGGGAACGGGGGCTGACGAAGGCTAGGTGTCCCTGGCCTACC
>CALMVH010000211.1:0-3059 GCA_937873165.1 uncultured Rhodospirillales bacterium | reverse complement strand
TGACCGAATAAGGTACACTCAATCGATGCTCAAGAAGGATGCTCAACACCTTGTCCACGTGTTGCGGGAGAACGCCGACCTGAAGATTGGCGTAGACGAGCTGCGCTTCCTTCGCGGCAGCGGGCTTAACCACGATCACGTCGTACTGGGGGATACAGGCTGGCTGGCGCGCGTTCCTCGGGGAAACAGCCCGTTGACGGGAGACGAGTACTTGGCGCGACAGGATGCGGTTTATCGTGCCGCCATGCCTTCACGCCATACACCGGCGCTGCTGACCTCCATTTCTCCGCGCGACGAACTGCCGCATGGGGCGCTGATCGTGCAACGGATCGATGCCGTCCGGAAGGCTGATTTCGGCAAGGACTACAGAAGTATCGCAACCGCTCTGGCGTCGATCCACAAAACTCCGCCTCCCACATCTGCCGTGCCAGCCGCGCCCGGTGCGTCGCAGCGCGAGTATCTGGATGCCATGCTGGTACCGGCCCTGAAGAGCGGCCGCCTGAATGCCGGAACGCACCTGCTGCTGGCGAATGCGCTGGAACACTGCGGGCAAGATCTTGCCCGCATGGCTCGACTTCCCGCTCTGCCAACAGGCTTCGTCGCCTCTGATACCCATCCCGCCAATTTTCTGATAGATCGCAAGGGCAAGGCCTGGATGGTCGATCTGGAATACGCAACGAGCGACTGCCCGTTGGTCGATACCGCGATCGCCGCCTGTCCCTTGACCCGCCGGTTCAACCCGGCAAGCCGCCCAACCGTACCGGTAGGCACAAGCCATAAGTTTTTTCGCGCCTGGATGAATGACTACGCGCAAGGCCGTCCGGACAGCCTGCGTCAAACGCTTGCCGAGGCCCGCCCTGCCATGCAGCGTGTGGCGATGCTGGGCTCGCTCGGCTGGTTGGCATTCTGGCAAACGGACGGGCGTGCGACGATGGCTGGTGTGCCTCACGGGACAGCCGGAACTGGGATGCCCTGGCCGGAAACTACCTGAAGCCCGAAGCCTTGAGCGCGATGCTGCGCCCGTACGGGTTCAAGGCCGCCTCCAGGCTGGCACAATTCAAGCTGCCTGCCCGGTTTCCCTCCGCCACGCCTTGCATGTGAGTGCTTGGTGCTGCGCAATTTCCTTTTCATGCGGCATGGCGAGTCCACTGCCAATGTTGAGGGAATTTGCGCAGGGGGCGATACCAGGCATCCCTTGACGCAAACCGGCCGGGCGCAGGCCAGGCAGGCGGCGGCAGTCCTCCAGGCCGCAGGCACACTCCCCCAGCGCATCATCCACAGCCACCAAATCCGCGCAGCCCAGACAGCCGAGCTGGTGCGCGATGGACTCGCCATTGCGCCGGACCAAGTGTCGGGTGACGGGAACTGGCGCGAACGCGGTTTTGGGCGGTGGGAAGGAACGCCTTTCCTCGATATCCGCCATCACCTGGAAGACTGGATCGATCCGCCGGAAGGCGAGCCGCTACCGGACCTATTTTCTCGGGTTACGGCCGGATTGGCAGCCTTGCCGCAGGGCCTGACGCTGGTGGTAAGTCATGGCGGGCTGTGGCACGTGCTTAACAAACTGCACGGCGTGTCGCAGGCGCCGCATATCGGCAATGCCGAGATATTCAGCGTAACAGTCGCAAGCGCGGTGCCCACGATCACATCAACCCGGATCGTCTGACCAAAGGGCGTGTCGGCGTTCGAAACCGACATACAAAATAACAGTTGCATGGATTCACAGGAACTCGCTAGGGTGCGCCGCCCTAGAACGTTTGCGCCAGGTTTGTTCCATGCTGCGACCGACTTTTCTGCTGTCGATGCTTTTATCATTGCTGGCGCTGATGCCTTCGGCGGCACAGGCGGCTTATGCCATCGCGACCGTGCCGGCGGGCATTCCCGCTACGACCGCCGGCGGTGCTTCGACGCTGAATGCGGCCCTGAACGTGCCGCAGCCCGCGCAGTTCTCGTACACCTATGATCCATCCAGCTGCGCATCCGGACCTGCGGGCGTGGTGACAACGGTGGGCAAGCCGACGCAAGGCACCGTAACCTCGGCAAACGCCAGCGAGACCATTCCACCGGGTTACCCCTGCGCGGGGAAGACGATGGCAGGCGTTCAGTCCACCTATAACTGGACGGCCTCACTACCAAATAGCGCGCCAAACCTCAGCACCACAGGATATTATTACGCGTGCTATCAGGGTTCGCATGGCGGTGAGGATGGCGGCGGACCGCTGATCGGCTACTTCACCGATGGCAACGCTTGTTTCCAGCAATGGGCCAAGATCAGCTGTGCGCAGTCACTGCTGCCGAATACAGGCAGCGTCTACCAAGTAATAGTATGCACACCTGGCGACTGCACGTTTTCGCCCCAAGTCTGGGCTGGCGTGCCTTACGGCACCCTTACATGCGAGTTCAGCACAGTTACGGCTAACTATGCTTCCCCTACCAATGCTACCTTCAGTAATACATTTTATATCCAGTTCTACCGAAACGCTAATTTCCCGTTAAATTGTCCCGGCAGCTTTGCCACCGACAGCACCGCCGCCGCGTGCGCCGCCGCAACGTCGCCCCCTGCAGCCTCGAACCCGAGCGCAAACTCTGCCGATGCCTTCAGCCTGCAATACGCCAGCAGCGGCCTGACGCAGACGACCAACATGGCGGTCGCCCCGCAGAACACGGATCTAGGCTGTAGCTGCACCAGCCCGAACGCTGCGCCTCCGGCGCCAAGTACAGCAGGCGAACCGATTACCATTGCCAACGGCAACCTGTTCGAGTCCGCGACCGACTACACGACCGCCGGGCCAAACGCGCTGGAGTTCAGCCGGTACTACAACAGCGAAGCGCCTGGCTCCACCCTGGCAAGCGATCTCGGGCCGAACTGGCGCAGCAACTACGACCGGTTCATCCACATCGTCTCGCCCAGCTCCGTTGTTGTCGAACGGGCAAGCGGCCAGCAGTTGAACTTTGCCGCGGTTTCGGGCGTATGGGTCGGCAACACCAACCAGCCGCTGACGCTGACGCAGTCGGGCTCGACCTGGACGCTGACCGATGGCACCGACACCGTCGAGACC
>CALMVH010000210.1:5085-5634 GCA_937873165.1 uncultured Rhodospirillales bacterium | reverse complement strand
GGACTTATCCGGAAGACATGGACCCATGAACCCTGCGAAATATGCCTCCGCTCTGCTGATCGCCGGCGCGTTCCTGGCGCAAACAGCCGCCGTGTTTGCCCAGGCGACCGCGATTCCGCCGACCGCCGCCCCGGCGTATCCGGCTTATTCAGGGCAGCCGGGTGTTCCCGGCACAGCTGCTGGCGTACCGGCCGGCGAACATCGCCCGGAGCATGAAGGCCGCCACCCCGAGATCCACAAGGCGATGAAACGCCTGGAAGCCGCCAAGGCGGACCTGCAAAAGGCCGCTCACGATTACGACGGCCACCGTGCGCAGGCCGTGCAGTTGATCGATCAGGCCGAGGCGCAGCTACGCCTTGGTCTCCAAGACGAGGAACAGGGCCGAAGGCACTGATTTCCGGACATCAGGCTACCGGTTATCTTCGGGGTCGCGCCAGACGAACAGTGCTGGGTCGAGCGCGATCCCGAACTCCGGGTCCTGCAAGGTAACTTGCGTGGTGCGGCCCTGCGGATCGATCACGCGCCATTGCTGGATACGCAGCGGTTTCT
>CALMVH010000210.1:2166-5075 GCA_937873165.1 uncultured Rhodospirillales bacterium | reverse complement strand
GTCTGGGTCATCGTCAGTTGAACCGCATTGTCGCCGTGTTGGAAATCGGTAACGGTTACGTCGTTGCCGGCCAGCTGGATCTCGCGCCGCAACAGGAAATCCGCGAACGTACGGCTGATCGGCGCGTGATTCGCTTCCTTCATCTTCGCATCGTAGTACCAGATCAGTTTCCGGTCGGCGACGATGATGTCCTTCTGGGGCGACTCGTAGTCGAACCGCAAGCGGCCCGGGCGATCGAGATAGAACGTGCCGCTTGAAACGCCGTTGGTTCCGACCTGCGTGAAATGCGACCGCACCGTATGCATGCCATTCAAATACGCTTCGATCCCGGCGAGCTCAGCCTGATCCTCCGTCGTGAGATCAGCCGGCTGCGCGTGATCCGCGTAGGCGGGAGCCGACACCAACAGCATCGAGATTACGGCAAACGCGCGGGCAAGTTTGAGCATGGCTCGTTCTAGCGGCGGAAAACGGCCTCGGCAAGGCAACCGCCTTGCATTCTATTGCGACTTGTATTCGACCCGTACTACCACGAACCAGTCGTAGCGCGTGTCGACGGGCGTTCCGTCGGATTCCGCCAGCATGCCGGTCGGAGTGACCGGCACATGCTTCATCGTTACGGCGTCATCAACGTTGCCGCCGATGACCGTCAGTTCGCCACTGGCGACGTTGGTCACTAGATCGCAATGCGAGGGAAAGCCGCCCGCCGGCAAGTCGCTGAAGCGCATGCCACGTCCACTGGCGCGGCCAAGACAGATCAAGTCGCCAGCTTCCACAGCGTAAAGCGCGGGATCTTCCGCCTGCAGCGCATAGCGGCGATCCCCGATCGCGGCGAGGTCGATATAATCGGAATGAGCCGCCGCGTAGGGGAACGCAGTTCCGGCGCCGGCAATGCGCATCACATAGGATATGAACGCCGCCGACCAGGCGTAACGCCCATCTTCGCTGGCAGGAAAAATGCGGCCTTGCGCATCGTGCTCGCCGGTCCATGCCTGTTCCGCCACGCCGTTCGGCATGCCAAGCCACCAATACTCGCCAACACGCTGCCAGAGGCCCTGCATGCGTTCGGGTTTCTGCAGCTCCGGCGTCTTTTCGCCGGGCGGCACATCGTCAACGGGCGATCCGAACAGCCGCCATTCGCGCTCCGCGACCGCAATGGCGGCGCTGCGGGAAAACGGGGCGTAGGACTTCCTGGCAAAGTCCGGTACCTGCGCGTCGCGCGCGGGCGTTCCGGCGCACGCGGCCAGCAGGAAGGGCAGGAGCAGACAGCTGAACCGTTTCATCGGACGATCTGCTCCCCTGCCCTTCCTGCCGGACCGCGCCGGTGCTTACTTCTTCACCTGATGTGCGACGATCTTGTCCGAAATTTTTGCGTAGGTCGCGGCCGGGATAATCTTGCGGTTCAGAAGATCGTCCTTGCCGCTGTACGGACGGCCCGCGACGATCTTTGCGGCATAGGCCGGGCCAATGCCCTTCAAGGCCTCAAGATCTTTCAACGATGCCGAGTTGATATCGACCGGGGAAACCTTCTGGTAGGTCGAGGTGGCGGCATTGCCGACGTTGTTCGCCGTATGGTTGGCCGTGTTCGAAAGGCTGTTGGTCGTATTCGAAACCATATCGGCACGGGCCGCGCCGGTCAGGCACAGACCCAGCAGGGCGGTGGCGGCAATCAGGTGGATGGGACGCATTCAGATCTCCAAAAGGGGTTCGGGCTAGAACTAGCCGGTTTTCGATGGAGCGCAACGTATTATCGGCCGACCCCCGGCAGATATGTGGTGGCAAAAGTGTAACCAGTTTCGTGCACGACTGAGGGAATTAGCCGCTCCATCGCGTGCAGCATGCTGCCATCGACCGGCAGGGGTTCCAGCGGGTAGTCGTTCCACGTCAGGTTCAGGCGCAGGAAGGGCTCCAGCGCCAGGGCACGCGCCCAGAACATGGTTCCGACCGGAAAGTCGAGGTAAGCGGGCAGGTTCTCTTTCCAACCCAGACGCATGGCGAGGTCTTCCGCGAAATCGCGGTTCTCGTCCCAGCCGATCACATTGGGATCTTCGGGAAAGACCAACCCCAGCCTTGGATCGGACAGGAAGGCCGCGACGACCGCGTCGGCGGCGGGAACGGCGGGACCCATCAGATGCTGCCACAGGAAATTGCGCCACAGTTCGCCTGCGTTGCCCGCAATGGAATGGGCATGCGGGCTGCGCTTGCCGTGTACATGCCCCACGACATCGTACCGCCCGATCAGCCGGGTGCGGAGCAAGTGCAGGAAGGGTCCGATGTCGCGTCCGAGGTTTGGCACGATCTCGATTTCGATCTTGCCCGCGAACCCCTGCATGGCCGCGCCCAGTTCATCCCGCTGCGCCTCGCTGCTAGTGGTCAGGTAAACGTCGTACCGCCCCTTGTTGGCCTGCATCGCCCTGCGGAAATCGCCGATGTTGTCGGTGTAATGGAAATGACCATGCAGCGCGGCAACGGGAGCCGTGCGCGGCAGGGCAGCCGGCTTGTCCAGCCGGATGACGGGGTGGTTCCAGACACCACCGGGCCGTCCCGCGCGCAGGTAATGGATCAGCGGATCGGTGTATCCGCCTGCCTGCTTTTCCAGAACATGCTGGGTATACAATCCAGGATGGAAGCCTGCCAGCGCCCGGCGCTGGACAGCAATCATCGTGGCGTAGTTCAGGTAATGGTCCACGGCGTCCTCAAGCATCGAGGCGCCCTCCCCTTCCTTGCCAATATACAGCGGAATGTCGAAATTGCCTGGCTGCATCAGCAGGGCTTTATCCTCGTCGCGCGGAGGCTGTTCGGCGGCGGCGCGGCCAAGCGCCACCAGTTCGCGCACATAACCCGGCATATCGAACATTTCGCGCGCCGTCTCGCGCAGCGCAGTTCCCATCGCCTTTCGCGTCTCGGGATGC
>CALMVH010000210.1:0-2156 GCA_937873165.1 uncultured Rhodospirillales bacterium | reverse complement strand
TGGGCACGGCAAAAAGCGATGTTTCCGGCTTGCGCGATACCACCTCCGCAAACCCCGTCGCCTGATCGAAGCACACGACCGGTTTGCCCTTCAGGGCCATGTCGATCGCGACGTTGGGCAAGGGGTCGAGACGCGAACTGACGAACAATACGTCGGCCTGGTCGTAGACCGTGTCGATATCGTCCAACGTGTCGATCAAGACCAGGTCGTGCTGCAGGCCGGACCGGTACATTTGCTCGCCGATATAATTCAGGAACATCGGATCGTGCGCGCTGCCGACCCAAGCCCAGCGGAACTTTGCCTGGGGCGCCAGCCGCGCCGCGAAATGCGCTGTGGCAAGGAACAGATCGGCGCCCTTGCGAAAATCGGCGGGTCCCATGCCGACAACCAGAAGCGCCTCCTCCTTGCCCGTGGGGCGAAGCTTTGCCAGCAGTTCGTCCCTGGTCGGCTGGCTTGGATCGCGCGTATCGTCATGTACCCGCGGCGGCACGACAGACTGGCCCTGGCACAGGATGCGAGCCCGCTTGTAGCGCAGGCTTTGATAGCCCGGCAAAAAGGAGTCCCGGACCACTGAAGCCGGGAAAACGATTTCTGACGACCAGTCGAAAACCGACTGCATGGTGCCTTTTGGAAACAGCCCCGCCGCGAACTCGTGGATCAGCGCGACAACAGGCACTTTGACTTGCGCCAGCGCTGCGGCCAGGTAGCGGCTTTCGGCCGTGTTGGCGATGACGAACAGGGGTTTGTATGTATGCGCAAGATTGTACGCGACCTTGCGGGCGCGGGGGACCTGGCGCGTTTCCGGCCCCAGCGGCCCGACCACCACCGATGACACGTCTGCAAACGAGGCGGCCAGGACACCACCTTCGATCAAGACCGTTACGACATTGAAGGTTTTCTTTAGTTCGCGCGCGATGTTCCAGCACAGGATCGGCGCCCCGGTCTGCGAAGCATCGTGACTGACCAGCAGGATTGTTTCGCGCTTCGGATCGAGTCCCGCGACCGAAAAATCGACATCGAGAATGGCTGTATCCGGCGGGTACAGCGGCGGCTCTCCCCCGCTCAGCTTGCGCCGCACCCGGTTGGCGGCCATGGCCAGTTTCAGGACCCCGAGAACGGGCCGCCGGTAGGCATGCAGCTTGCGCGCCATGACAAGCGCGGTACTGCCTTCAAGCAAACGGATACGCTGTTCCAGCTCGACAATCCGCCGCTTCAGACGGTCGCGCTCCGCGAGGACTTCCTGATACGATGCCATGTAACGCCGTTCACACTAGGGGTGAACGCTTATACAGAGCCGTTCGGCAAATGAACATGCCAAGCTTGGTCGGGACGCCCTACCAAGCTGCTAAATCGCTTATGGTGACGTACCCGTAGCCGATAAAAGCTTCATGGCGTCAGTCAACCGCTGGCGGCAAACAGACTCATCGCCACCGCCGGCGGCGTCGCGGGCTGCTTGGAGCAACGATGCCGCCTGGCTATCGGCGGCCGCGTGGTGTTCGGGTATCTTGGCTGCCTTGCCGCCCGACAAGGCCCCCTGCTCTTGAACCACGGGCGCTGTTTGCATCGAATCCGGATTGGGCGCGGCCGGCATCGCGCCGGACAGATCACCCGTGGCGGGCGGTTTGATGACACCACCGCTTTGCGTCAGGGTCTGACCGGTAGTCTTCGCCGCCGATGGAAGGCTGTCCTGCACGTTGTACCGCTTCGCGAGCGCATTTACGTCATCAATGCATCCCGCCTGCGCAACCAGCGGAAAGGCGGATAGGACTGAGGAGGCCGCGATCAGCCGAAGCGTAAACTTGTTCATGCACTAGGAACACGCGATATCGGGGTTTGATCCTGTAGCCGCCGCTGCCGTGACGAAGTGGGTGGCAGATCCCTGATGTGTTACTCGGCCAGTTTCAGGATGACCTCGCGTTCGATGCGCAGCAACTGCCATCCCTCGACCGGCCGAGCGCCAAAGCTTTCATAGAAGTGACGGGCGCCTTCGTTCCAGTTCAGGACGGACCATTGCAACCGTCCACAGCCCCGGTCGCGCGCGATGCGGCTGAGTTCGCGGATGAACCGGCGCCCGACGCCCGTGCGGCGCGCCAATTTCCGGACGTACAGATCTTCGATATAAAGGCTGGGACGGCCCAGAAAGGTCGAGAAAGTGA
>CALMVH010000209.1:1016-2337 GCA_937873165.1 uncultured Rhodospirillales bacterium | reverse complement strand
GACACGCTCATGCCGAAGAACAGCATTCGGATTTGTGAAGCCCCGACAAAGACCAACCGCAGCAGCAGCCCGAGGTAGCGGAGATCGATCATGCCGGCATCGCAATCCGGATGCGCATCAGCCGGGCAAGGCCCGCGCAGGCTGCCAGTATGCAAGCGGTCCAGAATAGCTGAAGCGCAAGTCCCATCGCATTCCCGGCGAAGCCACGATTCAGCGCGAAGTTACCGGTGAACGCCGCAAAGGCGGGAAACGGCGTGAACCACGCCAGGGTCTGCAACCAGTGCGGATAGAAGGCGAGCGGGCACAGCAGCCCGCCGAGGATCAGCGTCACCTTTTGGAAAAGCCACGACGCAGGTCCGCCCTCCCCCAGCCACAGGGTGGCACCACCAATCAGGAAACTGACGCCGAGTCCGCCGATCAGGCAAAGCGCGGAAGAAAGCGGCAGGAGGACGGCGCTTGCATCGAACGGAAACAAACGGGTGAGTGCATAGCCGAACAGGATTGCGAGCGGTAACAGGCAGGCTAGTTGCACGCATTGCCGCCCCATCCAGTCGGCAAGCGTCAGGCTCCAGAAGGGCACAGGACGCAGCATCGCGACCTCCACCGCGCCACTTCTAACCGCGATCTGGACATCCTGGATGCCAAAGCCGATGCCGCGCGAGAACAGTTGCGCCAGGACCAGATACCAGATCAACTGTGCATGCGTCAGGTGCAGCCGCGCGATATCGGCTTGCGGCAGGTTGCGCCACAACTCGCCGTACGACAGCGTAACGGTCGCGAACAGCACCGCGCTGCCCACGATCGCCAGCGTCTCGTTCCACGCGGCGCCGCAGCCAAGCCGAAAAGACAGGATCAGCGCAGGCCAGTTCACGCCGTCCATCCTGTGGCAGACGTGTAACGGCGCAGGCCTTGCCGGAATATCCACGCCGCCAGAACCCAGTACGCCGCGATGGCGGGAACCAGTACGCCGAACAGCAGTACCGCCCGGGTGCGCACGATCTCGACCGGCAGGATCACGATGAACCCGGCCGGTAGAATACTGAACAGCGCGATCTTCATGAACCGCCCTTGGGTGTTCTGCGGTGTCATCGCCATCACGCCGATCATGGTACTCAATTGCTCGCCAAGCCTGCCGCCGCCCTTCACGAAGAAGGCGAGCGATTGGCACAGGACTGTGCAGGCGGTCAGCAGGAACGCCGCGCAAACCGCCGCCACCAGCGCGATGGCGATCTGCGCCGGATCGGCGTGGCCGAGAGTCAAGAATAACAGGATGCCGCAACCAAAATGCCCCGCCCCCGCCGCGTTGCCGCCCTCCATCACC
>CALMVH010000209.1:0-1006 GCA_937873165.1 uncultured Rhodospirillales bacterium | reverse complement strand
CGCGAGTGCACTCCGTCCGGGTCCACCGCGTGGTTGCCGCCCTCCATCACCAGGCGCGGCAGCGGGTGGCGGGGCTGCGTCAGGTAGGGATCGAGATCGCCCGACAGCACCTTCGCGGCGATGGTACGCGTGCCGCCCGCCATCAGCCCGGTCAGGCCCATGCCGCAAAAGGTCAGTCCGAACAGCGTCGCTACGTCGCGCAGGTTCCAGCCGCCGACCAAGCCGACATGGCGGAAGAACACCGCCCACAACAGCACGAATACGTAGTCCTGCACCAGCAGCACGGCGGCCATGAACACTCCCTGGCGCGGGTCGGCGAACGCCGTCCGCAAATTGCGGCGCTGCATTTCGGCGAATAGGCGCAGGGCGTCAAGGATCATCGTGGAACTGCCTGGAAATGCCGCCGTACGCGGGCTGCGGTCCACCGGCATGCCCACAGCAGCACGGCCAGCCACGCAAATTGGGCCGCCAGCTGCAGGAACAAGGTCGCGGTCGGAGGCGCCAGCGCGGCGTTCGCCGGTCCGGCCATCATGGCGGGAAACGGCGTCAGCCACGCCAGGTGCCGGTACCAGGCCGGAAAAACAGCAGCGGCCAGTATAAGCCGCCCAGCAGAAACAGCAGCTTTTCCCACAGTCAATACAACGGCAGGGTCTGGCCGATGCGGATGGTCGCGCAGCCGATCATGAAATTGCCGCACAGCAGCATCAACCCTGCGACGGCCAGCGATGCCACGGCATAAAGCAGATCCCCAGCCGACCAGATCCATCCGCCCGTCAGGTACACGCCCATGCCCATCGAAAACAGACCCAGGCCCGCGAAGCGCACCAGCGCCTGCCCGTACCAATCCGCCAGCTTCACCTGCCAGAATGGAGCGGGCCGCAGCAGCATAATCTCGATAGCGCCGCTCTCGATTTCAGTCTGCATCTGGATCGGGTCGAACGAGCCGAAGCAGACTGCGACCTCCGTTACGATCAGGTACCAGACCAGTTGAGGATACGTCAGGTGC
>CALMVH010000208.1:1767-4531 GCA_937873165.1 uncultured Rhodospirillales bacterium | reverse complement strand
GGGTCTGTGGGTATGGGGATGGGAGGCCGGCAAGGGGCCAATGACAAGGTTCAGGGGGTTGCCCGACCTTCCTGACGGTTTCAAACCGGATGCGCGAAGTATCTCGGCTGCCGCAGGCTGTTTATGAAGCCCGGGAGAGTCCGCCATGCAATTCAGCATAGACTTGTCCTCGATGGCACCGGCTATCATCCGCGTAACATCCAATCGACCCATCCGGGCCGTCCGGAGCAGCATTCTTTCGAGGTCGCGCTGCGGGATCAGGTGGTGATCCAGGAACGCCTGCACCGTACCGGGCGAACGTTCATGCACGCCGATGGCACACGCGAACACTTTCTGCGTCGTCGGCAGATGGCCAAGGCTGGTAACGGCCTTTAGCGTGGCATCCTTGCTGCCCCAGGCGGCCAGATTGCACATGCCGTCAACCAGCGGTGCCAATGAACCGCCGTCCCGGGTATCGACGCCTTTGGAAATCCGGTCGAGTACAAGCGACGCCATGCTCTGTTCCGCCGCTGCCTTGGCTGGCCCTGTCTCCGCCGACTCACGGCGCAGACGCAGTTGCAGGATCTCGGCCTTCAAATTCCCGGACGTTTCGCTCACGATTATACCTTAAGGAAGTAAGCCGGCTTTCACACCGGCTTACACTATCATATATCAGACCGTTCCGCTCTTGCGATGGTCGTCGTCCACTTCCGTGAACTCGGCATCCACCACATGATCGTCGCCAGCCGCGTGCTGGGGCTGCTCCGGCGCGGCATCCGGCTCCGCCTGACCGGCAGTCGGCTGGCTGTACAGGTGCTCGCCCAGCTTCATCGATACCTGCGTCAGGGTTTCCGTCTTCGCCTTGATCGTGTCGGCGTTGTCGCTGGCCAGGGCGGACTTGACGTCTTGGATGGCCGTCTCAATCGACTGGCGCTCGGCGGGCGGCAGCTTGTCGCCGAGTTCCGTCATCGACTTTTCGGTTTGATAGATCGCGGTATCGGCGCGGTTGCGCACTTCCACCAGCTCGCGCTTGCGCTTGTCCTCGGCGGCATTGCTTTCCGCCTCGCGGAGCATACGCTGGATGTCGGCGTCGGACAGGCCCCCCGATGCCTGGATGCGGATTTGCTGTTCCTTGCCAGTCGCCTTGTCCTTGGCGCCCACCTGTACCAGACCGTTGGCGTCGATGTCGAAGGTCACCTCGATCTGCGGCATGCCGCGCGGCGCCGGCGGCAGCCCGACCAGGTCGAACTGGCCGAGCAGCTTGTTGTCCGCCGCCATGTCGCGCTCGCCCGGAAACACGCGGATGGTCACGGCCGACTGGCTGTCCTCCGCGGTTGAGAAGGTCTGGCTCTTGCGCGTTGGGATGGTCGTGTTGCGGTCGATCAGGCGGGTGAATACGCCGCCCTGGGTTTCGATGCCCAGCGACAAGGGCGTCACGTCCAGCAGCAGGACGTCCTTGACCTCGCCCTTCAGCACGCCGCCCTGGATGGCCGCACCCATGGCGACCACCTCGTCAGGGTTCACGCCCCGGTGCGGCTCGCGCCCGAAGAACTGCTTCACCATCTCGATGATGCGGGGCATGCGCGTCATGCCGCCGACCAGCACCACCTCGTCGATCTCGGCGGCCTTCAGCCCCGCGTCGGTCAGCGCCTTCTGGCAGGGCCCGACGGTGCGCTGTACAAGGTCTTCCACCAGCTGTTCCAGCTTGGCGCGGGTCAGCTTGATGTTCAGGTGCTTCGGACCGCTGGCGTCGGCGGTGATGAACGGCAGGTTGACGTCGGTCTGCTGCGCGCTCGACAGCTCGATCTTCGCCTTTTCAGCGGCTTCCTTCAGCCGTTGCAGCGCCAGCTTGTCGGAGCGCAGGTCGATGCCCTGTTCCTTTTTGAACTCATCCGCCAGAAAATCGATGATCCGGCTGTCGAAGTCCTCGCCGCCGAGGAACGTGTCGCCGTTGGTCGACTTCACCTCGAACACGCCGTCGCCGATCTCCAGCACCGACACGTCGAACGTGCCGCCGCCGAGGTCGTAAACGGCTATCGTGCCGCTGCCCTTCTTGTCCAGTCCATAAGCCAGCGCGGCGGCCGTCGGCTCGTTGATGATACGCAGCACTTCCATGCCCGCGATCTTGCCGGCATCTTTGGTGGCCTGGCGCTGGCTGTCGTTGAAGTACGCCGGCACGGTAATCACGGCTTGCGTAACCGGCTCGCCCAGGAAGGCCTCGGCGGTTTCCTTCATCTTCTGCAGGATAAAGGCGCTGATCTGGCTCGGGCTGTACTTCTTGCCCAGCACCTCGACCCAGGCATCGCCATTGTCGCCCTTGACGATCTTGTAAGGCGCCTTCGATGCCATGTCCTTGACCAGCGGATCATCGAAGCGACGGCCGATCAGGCGCTTGATGGCGTACAGCGTGTTGTCGGGATTGGTAACGGCCTGGCGCTTGGCAGGTTGCCCCACCAGCCGCTCGTCGCCTTGCGTAAACGCCACCATGGACGGCGTGGTGCGCACGCCCTCCGCATTCTCGATCACCTTTGGCTGTCCGCCTTCCATGATGGCGATGCAAGAATTGGTCGTTCCAAGGTCGATGCCGATAACTTTTCCCATATGTCCCCCTGCTGGCAGAAACGCGGCGGCCCCGTATCCAGGCGCCTGCCTTGCTCCCCTGTGATGATGTTCGAGGGAGTATATAGGGAAGCCGTGAATTTCCTTCAACACGCGCTGTGAAAAATCGAAACGTGTTGTGGAACCCGGATGCGCCCCCCCGGACTTTATCATATTTTTATGCGGG
>CALMVH010000208.1:304-1757 GCA_937873165.1 uncultured Rhodospirillales bacterium | reverse complement strand
GATTTTACGCAGGCTTGATTTGTGTCCCGGCATGCCGAAGGATATTATCGGCTGACTGAAAGAAGGACAGCCGATGTTCGATCATTTGAAAAGCCGGCTGGAAGCCCACAAGCCCGGCAACGCGTCTGAACCGGATCTTTCGCCGCTGGCCCTGCCGGCAGAGGCCTTTTCGGCGGGACCGTCCAATGTGGAATGCAAGCTGGCGTACCATCCAGCGCCCGCGCGCCCGCCCGCAAGAATTCCTGACGAGGTCGATCAACGCGTTGCGCAAGCGCGGCAACTTAATCAGGCCGTCTACGAAAAAGTGCGGTTGATCGGTATCGCCTACCATCACGACGAACATGGATCATCCCCCCACTCGCCCCCCAGGTTCATCAATGTGGACAAGGGCACGAGCGACGCTTGCCAGAAAATCAGCCTGTTGAAGAAGGTGTTGGAAAACGATGCCGAAAACGCCGGCGATGAAAATGTGCGTCAGACCATCGCCGAACTAAGACCCATCGGCGTCATGCTGCACGACATCGCAATCGAGCAGACACAGGCCTTGCGCGAGGAGCCGAACTCGCTGGATATGGAGGACGAGGAGGATTCCGATCCGGCATCCTGGCTGCACAGCCCCGGCAAGGTCAGCTTCGCCCAGATGATCCCGGATATCGATTGATCGGGTAAGCTCCTAGATCACCGACCTGTTTTCCAGGATAAACGGTCGTCCGTCAGAACGGCAGCTTCAGTCCCGGCGGCAGGTTCATGCCGCCCATCATCTTCTCGGTTTCCGCCGCGACGTGGTCGTCGATCTTTTTCTTCGCGTCGTTGAACGCGGCCACAATCAGGTCTTCCAGCATTTCGATGTCGTTCGGATCGGCCAGGGTCTTGTCGATCTTGATGTGTCGCGCCTCGCCTTTACCGTTCAGGGTGGCAACGACCATGCCGCCGCCGGATTGGCCGTCCTTCTCGACCTCGCCGATCTTTGCCTGCATTTCCACCATGCGCTGCTGCATGGCCTGCGCCTGCTTCATCATCTGGCCGATGTTCTTCATGCTCAATCCTCTTGCCGTCCAGCATGTCTAGCAGCAACCCATGGCGCCAGACAAGCCGCCGGGTATGGTCCTGCGTCGGTTAACCGCCTACACACAGGCATGACCGAAAAGGAATTCTGGGGCGGGGCAGCATCGTTGATCACGGTAGTAAGCTACATTCCGTACGCGTGGTCGACTGTAAGGGGGCGTACCAGGCCCCATACGTTCTCTTGGGCGATCTGGGCGCTGGCGACCGGCATTGCCGTCGCCGCGCAACTGGTAAAGGGTTCGGGCGCGGGTGTCTGGCCTGCCGCCCTCAGCGCTTTCTTCTGCGGCCTCGTCGCCGTTGTAGGTGCTATTCGCGGCGACTTCAGCGCGACAAAGCTCGATTGGGGCAAGTTCGCCACCGCCTTGGCGGCCATAGGTCTCTGGTACCT
>CALMVH010000208.1:0-294 GCA_937873165.1 uncultured Rhodospirillales bacterium | reverse complement strand
CTGACCAACAGCGCCAGCCTGGCCTTGATCTTGATGATGCTGATCGATACGCTGGCATTCGCGATGACGATCCGCAAGACATGGACCCGTCCCCGCGATGAAATGGCTTTCTGCTACGGTCTTTATGCCGTGGCAATGGTGTTCGCGTTGCTGGCGGTTCAGATCCGCACCGTCATGACCATCCTGTATCCCGCCTTCATCCTGGCTGCCAACGCCGCAACCGCGCTGCTGATCGTGGCGCGACGCCGGGCGGTGACCGGCTAGTCCTCCAGCAAGAAATCGTCGGCCTCGGGT
>CALMVH010000207.1 GCA_937873165.1 uncultured Rhodospirillales bacterium | reverse complement strand
GCGAGTACCAGGCGATAGAACTGCCAAAGGTTCCGGTAGACCCGCTGAAGTTTCGCGACCAGAAGCGCTACAGCGACCGCCTGAAGGATGCGCAGGCGAAAACGGGCGCGGTCGATGCCATCGTGGTCGCGCACGGCACCCTGGGCAACTCGGCCGTTGTAATCGCGGCATTCGATTTCTCGTTCATGGGCGGTTCCATGGGCGTGGCGGTGGGCGAGGGCATTGTCGCGGCGGCGCGGCTGGCCGTGCTGCAGAAGGCCAGCCTGATTGTCATACCCGCATCAGGCGGCGCGCGCATGCAGGAAGGCATCCTGTCGCTGATGCAGATGCCGCGCACTGTGATCGCGACCCAGATGGTCAAGGAAGCCGGCCTGCCTTATATCGTGCTGTTAACCGATCCGACGACGGGCGGCGTCAGCGCCTCGTTCGCGATGCTGGGCGACGTGCACATTGCGGAACCCGGCGCGCAGATCGGCTTTGCGGGCGCGCGCGTGATCGAGGAAACGATTCGCGAGACGCTGCCCGAAGGCTTTCAGCGTGCGGAATACCTGCGCGACCACGGCATGGTCGACATGGTCGTCGAACGCAAGGATCTGCGGCAAACGTTGATCAACCTCATCGACCTGCTGCGCCATCCGGGGCCCAGCGCGCAAATCCTGCACCTGAAACCCGCTGTCGCGAATGCGGATGCCGATGAGCCAGCCGGACACCCGACCTGATCCCGATCCGGCTTTGCAAAGCGCCTTCGACCGGCTGAAGCAGTTTCATCCGAAGTCGATGGACCTGTCGCTCGACCGAATCGAGCGGCTGCTGCATGAGCTCGGTAACCCGCAACTCCGCCTGCCGCCGGTTATCCACGTTGCCGGCACCAACGGCAAGGGATCGACGGTGGCCTTCATGCGGGCGATGCTGGAAGCGGCGGGACTGAACGTCCACGCCTACATCTCACCCCACCTGGTCCGCTTCAACGAGCGTATTCGCATTGCCGGCGCCCTGATCAGCGATGAAGCGCTGCTGAAGCTGATCGATGAGGTCGAAGCGGTGAACGCAGGGCAGCCGATCACTTTTTTCGAAATCACGACCGCCATGGCGTTTCACGCCTTTGCAACGCATCCTGCCGACGCACTGCTGCTTGAGACCGGGCTCGGCGGCATTCTGGATGCCACAAACGTCGTACCCACGCTCGCCGCCAGCGTGATCACGCGTATTTCGTACGATCACACGCATCTGTTGGGCA
>CALMVH010000206.1 GCA_937873165.1 uncultured Rhodospirillales bacterium | reverse complement strand
CTGCCGGCGCTGATCTCGATGATAACCAATTCGGGCGGCGGCATGTTGGCACAAGGCAACGCCAGTCCCTTGTCGGGTCTGCTGGGACGGTTCGAGCAAGCCGGACTGGGTCACCTCGCCCAATCGTGGGTGGGCAGCGGAACCAACCAGGCGATCAGCCCGGAGCAGGTTCACAGCGCGTTGGGAGACGATCAGGTCCAGTCGATGTCCCAGCAGACCGGTATGGCGCCGAACGATGTGGTGAGCGAAGTCGCGCGCATCCTTCCAAGCTTGATAGATCGCCTGACGCCGAATGGCGCCATGCCCAGCGCGCAGGACATGCACATCCCGGCGGCTGCGTAACTTCCTTCTACTCACGGCTATTACGAGGCCATTATGAGCATACTCGGATCCATCATCTCCAAGATCTTCCATGCGTCCGGGCAGATCTCGACGGCGATGCCCCAGCCTTCCACCGCGCCGGGAGCACAGACGGCTTCCGCGGCGCAGCCTGCTCCGCAGCAGCCAACGACGCAGGCACAGCCTTCGCAGCCGGAGACCGCGCCGCTGCAACAGGTCGATGTGCACGCGGTCCTGACCGGGCTCGCCGCCAAGAAGGGCGAAAAGCTGAACTGGGAACAGTCGATCGTCGACCTGCTGAAGCTGCTTGACCTTGACAGCAGCCTGGAAGCCCGCAAGGAACTGGCGAAGGAGCTGAACTATACCGGCGATACGGGTGACTCAGCTTCTATGAACGTGTGGCTGCACAAGCAGGTCATGCAAAAGCTTGCCGAGAACGGCGGACGGGTGCCGGATAGTCTGAAAGCCGCGTAACCCGCGAACAGACAAGATGGAGAAAGCGGGGCCGCTTGGTTCCGCTTTTTTCTTTGTAGGCGGAAACATACTTAGTTGACTATAACAACTAAGTATGTTTCCGTGGGTCATGACCAAAGCGAGTGCCTCGCAAGACATTTCCCCAGCCCAGTGTCCCCGGCCCTTCGTTACGGTGGATCTGGTGATCTTCACGCTGCGCGAAGGGCAGTTGCAGGTCCTGTTGATGCAGCGCGCGGTACCGCCTTTCGAAGGCATGTGGGCCTTGCCGGGCGGCTATGTCCGGCCGGACGAGGACGAGAGCCTCGACGGGGCGGCGGCGCGTATCCTTGGCAGCAAGACAGCCGTCGCGACACCCTACATCGAGCAACTGCAAGGCTTTGGCAACGCCCGGCGCGACCCGCGCGGCTGGACCGCGACCTTTGCGTACTTTGCGCTGATTGCCTCCGAACAGCTGGCGCTGCAAAGCGGCGCCAATGCCGAGGATGTGGCGTGGCACCCCGTCGAGACCCGGCCTGTTCTCGCCTTCGATCACGACCTGATTCTGCGGACAGGACTCGAACGCCTGCGCGGCAAGGTGGAATATACCATCCTGCCGGCGCATCTGCTGCCGGCGAAGTTCACCCTGCCCGACCTGCAATCGGTGTACGAGCAGATCCTAGACCGTCGGCTGGACAAGTCCGCCTTCCGCAAGAAGATGGCCGATGCCGGCCTGCTGGAGCCGGTGCCCGGCGAAATGCGCCACGCCAGCAACCGGCCCTCGCAGCTCTACCGCATACGCTCCGATGCCACTCCTTTCCTGGGACGAACGATATGAATGTTTTCAAGTTTCCCGCAGGCGAAGCGCACTGCAAGCTGGATGGCCGGGAGGAGCTGCTGTTCCTGCCGATGCAGCCGAACCTCAACGACTACCTGATGTCCGTGCTGCTGGCATGCGATGCCAATCACCGTGCGCGCGATGGGCAACCCTTCGATCTGTTTCTGCCATACCTGCCGTATGGCAGGCAGGATCGCCCCACCAGCAAGGCAGAGCCGTTTTCGCTGAAAGTCGTTGGCAGCCTGCTGAATGCCGCGCCCTGCCGCCGCATCTACACGCTGGATGCCCACTCGGACGTTGCTTTCGCCTGCATCGACCGGCTGGTAAACGTGCCGCAATCGCGATTTGTCATACCGGCGCTGGAGGCGCGGACAGGCGAGATGACATTGGTAATACCCGATCAGGGCGCGGTCAAAAAGGCGACCGCGTACGCGCCCGCCTTTGCCAGCGTCGCAACCGCCCTGAAGCATCGGGATACTGCGACGGGAAGCCTGGAGATCGAAGGCATCTTCGGCGCGGTTGAAGGCCGCGAGTGCCTGATCGCCGACGATATCTGCGATGCCGGTGGCACGTTTATCATGCTGGCGGACTATCTCCGGCGGCACGGCGCGCGCAGCATCAGCCTGGCGATTACCCACGGCATCTTCACCAAAGGCATCGAACGGCTGTTCGAGGCGGGGATCGAGGCGATCCATACGACCGACAGCTTTCCGCAAACACCGCGGGAGGGCCTGACGGTGTCGAGCGCGCAGCAAATCCTGAACGATTTCATCACGGAGGAACAGCCATGAATCCCCTGCTACTGACCGACGTCTACAAGATGGGCCACATGGAGCAATACCCCGGCGATACCGTCGAGGTGTACAGCTACCTCGAAGCGCGCAAGCCGAACCAGCCGGTTGTGTTCTTTGGCCTGCAATACATTCTCATGGAGTACCTGTCGAAGCCGCTGACGCGCAAGAACGGAGAGGAGTTCCTGCAGTACCACCGCGAGATCCTGGGCGAGCCATCCCCTTCCGTTCAGGAAAAGATCCGGGCGCTGACCGATCTCGGGTACTGGCCGCTCAGCATCAAGGCCGTGCCCGAAGGCACCCGCCTCGGCAGCCGCAACATCCTCTTCAGCATCCGCAACACCAGACCCGAATTCTTCTGGTGCGTGGGGTTTGTGGAAAGCCTGCTGCTGAAAGTCTGGAACTCCTGCACGGTCGCAACGCACAGCCGCAAGTTCCACGAGCTGGTACTGCGCTACGCCGAGCGGACATGCGACACCCTGGACCACATTCCCTACCAGGTGCACGATTTCGGTTACCGCGGGGTAAGCTCGGAGGAAACGGCGGCCATCAGCGGCGCTGCCCACCTGCTGAATTTCCAGGGCAGCGACACGGTGATCGCCAACTGGTTCCTCGACAAGTTCTACGACGCCGCCGGATCGGTGAAGGGCCGCAGCGTGCCCGCCAGCGAACACAGCGTGATGTGCAGCTTCGGCCGCGACGGCGAATATGAGGCCTTCGACCGCATGCTGGACCTCTACCCGGCCGGGGTGGTGAGCATCGTCAGCGATACGTACGATTATTTCAAGATCCTGACCGACTACGCCCCGCGCCGCCGCGACCGGATCATGGCCCGGCAGGGCAAGGTGGTGTTCCGGCCCGACAGCGGCACGCCGGAAGACATCATTTGCGGTATCCCGCAGGCCGATGGGGCACCGTCCGAGGGTGCCTCTCCCGAGATCAAGGGCTCGCTCGAACTGCTGTGGGACGTTTTCGGCGGCACGGTAAACAGCAAGGGCTACCGCGTCCTCGATAGCCACGTTGGCTTGATCTATGGCGATGGCATGTACTACGAGCGTTTCGAAACCATCCTCGCCCGCATGGAAACACTGGGCTTTGCCAGCAGCAACCTGGTGATCGGCGTGGGCGGCCTGTTGCTGCAAAACCACAACCGCGACGAACTGGCATTTTCCGTCAAGGCGACCCGCATCGTGCGCCAGCACGGCGAGAAGGTCGAAATCTACAAGGATCCGGCCACCGATCCCTCAAAGAAAAGCAAGCGGGGCCTCATGACCCTGACGCGCGATGGCCTCGGAGGCTACGTCACGAAGGACCAGGTGAACGACGCCGAGGAAGCGACCGGCGAGTTGCAGGAAGTTTTCCGCAATGGACAATGCACACGGCCGTACTCACTGGATGAAGTTCGAGCCAATTTGTCCGAAAGCTCGGCGGGCCGGAGTTTCTGACACGGCGTGCATCCGCACGCGTGAGGGATTGAGGCGGGTACCCGAACGCGTGGCTTCCAGGAACCCCCTGACCGGCAGGCCGTTCATCATGACATCGCCCCCTGTTCCAGGAGACCGGAAATGCCGAAGCTCGATCTATCGCTGAACCCGGCAAGCCGAGCCGACGATCCTGCGGCGGATACAGGGCGGAACGACGATACGCATGAGGTTGCCGCCGATCTGGCGTATATGCGAACGGCGATCGTCAATGTCGTCTTTTTTGGGCGGCCGGGATCGCCGTGGACGCTGGTCGACACCGGCATTCCCGGGTCTGCCGGGGCGATCCGCGCGGTGGCCGACAAGCGCTTCGCGGGGCAACCGCCGCAGGCCATTATTCTGACACATGGCCATTTCGACCATGTCGGCTCGGCAAGGGACCTGCTGAAGCACTGGAACGTACCCGTGTACATCCACGAGTTCGAGCGGCCTTATGTGGACGGAACCTCCGCTTACCAGCCGCCCGATCCCGGCGTCGGGGGTGGAATGATGGCCTCGCTGTCGGAGCTTTATCCGCGAGGTCCCATCGATTTAGGGGCGTCGCTGCACACGCTGCCTGCGGATGGAACGGTGCCCGGCATGCCCGGCTGGCAGTGGCTTCCTACCCCCGGCCACAGCCCGGGTCACGCGTCGCTCTGGCGGCCGGAGGACAAGGCGCTGATCGTGGCCGATGCGTTCTGCACGACCGCGCAGGAATCGGCCTATGCCGTCGCGCTGCAGAAACCTGAAATCCACGGCCCGCCAAAATACTTCACACAGAACTGGGACCAGGCGCGGAACTCCGTTCGATCCCTTGCGGCGCTTGAGCCGGAACTGGCTGTTCCCGGTCATGGCCGCGCCATGAAAGGACTGGACATGCGGCGCGCGCTGCACCTGCTGGCAGACAACTTCGATGCGATCGCCGTTCCCGATCATGGCGTGTATGTGGAAAACCCCATTCACGTCGAGGATGGCAGCGCTTATCGAGCGACCTAGGCTGCTAGGATCCGTTGCAGGGTAGCCTGGGCGAACCAGGCGGCGGCATCAGGCCCTGCCCGGTCCAGCCAAAGCCCCGGTTCGTTTACTTCCAGTTCGTTCAAGATAAATTGGCCGTCGCGCAGCACTCCATCGACGCGCGCGTAGAGAGGAACCGAGTCAAGAGACAGCAATATAGTCCGGGCCGATTGTATCGAAGTGTCATCAGGATAGTAGTTTTCTACAACGGGATCATGCTTCGAGTTCGTTCGGAACTCGCCCGCCGCAGGAATCTTCCGCACAGCGTGCGAGAAATTGCCATTGAAAAAAACCATCTGGATTTCGCCCGACTGGATCTCCGGCAGGAATTCCTGAACAAGCAGGTCTCGGGGTCCCACATCTCGTTTAAGCCGGTCGACGGCAGCCTCGGCATCCTCTTTTTGCACCAGTTCGACGCCGCGTCCGCTGGCGCCATAGACCGGCTTTAAAACGGCTTTTTCCCAGCTTTCTTCGGCCAGAACACTCCTGACGGCATCGGCATCGCAGTCTACCGCGCGTACCTTGCCCATGGGCACTCCGTTTGCCTGAAGTTCCAGCAGCGACCTTTTGTCCAGAAAGTACAGGACGTCCTTGCAGGGATTCAGCAGTACAGCATCGGAGTCATCAACCGACCGCAACCAGCTTTTGAACTCCGGCACGTTGTCGTGATAGTCCCAATTGCTGCGAAGGACTGCCGCATCGTACTCGGAAAGACGGTAATCTTGCGTGCCATTCCAAGGTACCGCTTCAACGATTGCTCCCAGATCTTGCAACGCCGAGGCGTAGAGCAGGTCTGACTTGGACAACGCTGGCCAGGTGCGGCAAGTGATCAGCGCGATACGGGGCGACATAGAGACCTTCAGGCTTCCGGATGACCGGGCGCCGGACGGCGTACCGGTGGCAGCTTACAAAGCCCGTTCTGGGTTGCAGCGTTTCCGGCTGCGCGTAGATTGTCGGACGCCGCGGGAGGAACAGGTAGCGTTGCAAACAAGGTCGTATTGATGATCTCGGGCGTGGGAGCGGTTCGGCGGTCAAAGGTAATGCCGTGTTTGCGGGGCAGTTGCGACGGCACCGGTGGGTACAGCAAGATATGAGTACCCTCTGCACTGCGCACAGCGTATTCACGGGTATGCTTTGATTTCATGATCTGTTTGGTCACGCCGTGCTTGTCACCGATCAGACTTGCCACCAGAACCGCCGAATGCCCTCGGTAGTCGTGCGAGGCTGCATCGGCGTGAACGTAGGTGATATCTTTCGCCAACCCGCATCTGGCCAGGAACCGCGACCCGATCCTGACCGCGCCGGGATCCGAGTCGATACAAGTGATCGGGCGGCCGGTTTGCTGATGCATCACAACGGCCGTCAGGGGCAGCGGCCCGGCCCCTGGCAAGGCAATTGCGCCAGCGCTTTCGGGAGACCTGAAGTGCAAAGACCGGTTCCACTGACTGATCTCGGCAGCGGCAAGTTGCTGGTAGTTCTTCAAGTACGGGAAGTCCGTAACGGTGCTTTTGTCCAGCTTCTCACCGAAAAACGCTTCCATCTCCGCCTCGGCGCGGCTGAGGTACGACCACATCTTGCGTATGCGCGGGCGAACCTCCGGGTGCCCCAGTATGCTTTGCGTCTCCTGCGCACTATAGGGCTTCGACGCTCTTGCCACCAACTTGGTCAGCGTGCGAGTTACGTCCGCATTGCGCGGGGAAAAGTCAGCCGCTGTGCTCAGGACTGCATAGGCTTCCAGATAAGCTCCAACCATCTCCGCGACATTGCCGCGTTGCGAAGGGGCATTTTGTTGAGGTGACATAAGAGTCCAAGTTCGATGTTGCGAATGATTATCAAAATCAACGTTGTGTACCGTCGGTCTTGTTTGGTGTCCAGCCCTTTGTGTCGCTAGGTCACGGCACTACGAAGTGGCGCGCTTAAAGGTCAAATCTTCGCCAGCCGGTCACTCGCTGGGACTATCTGCCTTGAACGCCCAACGCATGGTGCGCGCCATTCCCATTGTACCGCCCCTTAACAGAGGGCGGTTGAAGGCCGGCGCAGGCAAGCCGTGCATCCGCCGCGCCCAGGGCGGCAACAGGTCGACGCCTGCCTGGAGAGCAAGCGCCTGCACCGGCTCGGCTGCCTTGCTCGGCGCGCGCTGGGTCAGGACCAGGCGGCCGACCTCGCGCGTGCGGTCGTCGCACAGCATCAGTGGCCGCATGGCATGGACAAGATCGTCTGCCTGTCTTCTGGATCTCGGGACGGGATCGGCGCCCAGCGCTTCGGCGATCTGGACCATCTCCGCGAAATACCGGTCTTGGTCGATGCGCGACATGCGCGGCTCGGCATACCGGATCCAGGCATCCAGGAAACTGCTGGTTTCGGTCAGGTGCACCCACGCCAAAAGCGCTGGATCGTTCGCGGCGTAAGGGGTGCCATCGGGCATGGTCCCGTTAACGTGATCGTGGATGGAGCGCACCCGCGCAATAACCGACTCTGCTTCCGCACGGCTGCCGTAGGTGGTCAGCGCGATGAACCGCGCCGTGCGCTTCAGGCGGCCGTGCATGTCGGCGCGAAAGTTCGAGTGATCCCATACCCCCGCCAGGACGGCCGGATGCAGCATCTGCAGCATGAGGCCCGCGACACCGCCGACCATCATCGACGTGACGTCGCCATGCACCCGCCAGGCAACCGCATTTGGCCCGAACAACCCGTCGGGCCGGCGCTGGACAGGCGGGTTCCGGGCCGGATCGCTGAGCAACGCGGTGACCTGCCTGGTGATCGCCTGCTTGACCGGCTGCGCAAGCAGCGCTGGCCAGCCATCAGACAATTGCGGCATGGCGCAAATGCTTTCGGGTACCGTGCGCCCAATTCATGACAACGTGGATCATACCGTTCATAATAGAGCGGCAGCGACGGAAACCGAGGGAAGACCGGACGTATTTCAAGGCTGGCCGCCGTTACAGCTTCACCATCTTCGCGCTGACATCCCAGAGCCGGGCGGCGTCCGCATCGTTGCGGGCTGCTTCGGATGGTTCGGTGTCCGCGCTTTTGTCGAAGTACCGGCCGCTCACTCTCTCCACCTCGGGCGAGGTGGCGAGGTAAACAGATGTTTCGGCTCCCTTTGCCGGCGAGATCAGGAACGGGCGCGCCAATTTCATGGACAGGCTCGGGAAGAATCCACCCCGTGCGATGCTGGTCGCCACCAGTCCCGGATGCAGGCAGTTGGCAGTGACGGAGGTGCCGGCCAGGCGCTTTGCCAGTTCACGTGTGAACAGGATGTTCGCCAGTTTTGAACGGCTATAAGCCTTCAGCCAGCCGTAGTTGCGATTGCTTTGCAGGTCGGTGAAGTCCAGATGCGCGCGGCGATGCGCTACGGACGCAACGTTGACGATACGGCTGCTGCCCGAAGCGATCAGGCGGTCCAGCAACAGGTTCGTCAGGAGAAAAGGCGCAAGATGGTTGACGCCGAATGTCGTTTCGAACCCATCTTTTGTTTCCGTCCGCTTCATTTCGAACAGCCCGGCATTGTTCACCAGGACATCGATGCGGTCGTAATGCGCAAGAATGGTGCCGGCGAGGTCACGCACGGCGCCGAGGGACGCAAAATCGCACAGCAGCAGGTCGACCTTGGCATCCGGAACCGCCGCCCACACCCGCTTGCGCGCGGCTTCCGACTTCTGCGGATTGCGGCCCACCATCACGACGTGAAACCCCTGCTTTGCCAAGCCAATCGCAGTCTCGGTCCCGATGCCGCTGGATGCTCCCGTCACGATCCCGATTTTGTGGCTCATCATATTCCCCCGCTGTCGAGGGTCCTTAGCATAGTTCGAAACCGTCGGAAATGAGGAACCCCGCCGCCGCCGCCCCCGTTCATCAACCCATGGATCAGCTTTCCCGTCCGGGCCGCATCGAAGATTACGGCGTTATCGGCAATCTCCACACAGCCGCGCTGGTGAACCGCAACGGCTGCATCGACTGGCTTTGCCTGCCGCGCTTCGACAGCGGCGCCGTGTTCGCCCGTTTGCTGGGCGAGGCGGAGAACGGCTACTGGCAGGTGGCTCCCGTTGGCGAACCGAAATCAATCACCCGCTTTTACGAGGAAGATACGCTGGTTCTCGTCACCCGGTTCGAGACCTCGACGGGCGTGGTCGAACTGACCGATTTTATGCCGATCGACACTCAGCCTTCGCACGGTCGCTTGGTGCGGATCGTGGAATGCGTCGAAGGCGAGGTCGAGATGCAGACGGTACTGTACCTGCGCTTCGATTATGGATCGACCATTCCCTGGGTGCGCAGCGTGGACGAGGGTATTTACGCCATCTCCGGCCCTTATTCGGTACGCATCCGCACCCCCGTGCCGCTGGAAGGCAAGGACATGCACACCGAAGGGCGGTTCACCGTCCGCAAGGAGCAGCGCATTCCGCTGGAGATGAGCTGGCACATGTCGTACCTGGAAGACATGCTGCCCCGCTCGGCCGATCACCTGCTGGGAAAAACCCGCCGGTACTGGCGGCGATGGGTTGGCACCTGCGCGGATGGCGTGGGCGAAATGCGCGAAGCTGTTGTGCGGTCGCTGATCACCCTGAAGGCCCTGACCAACACGCTGTCAGGCGGGATCGTGGCGGCGGTCACGACCTCGCTGCCCGAGTGGCCGGGCAGCGTGCGTAACTGGGACTATCGTTACTGCTGGGTGCGCGACGCGGCCTTTACGTTGAACGCGTTCATGCGCTGGGGGCATACCCAGGAAATCTGCGACTGGCGGGGCTGGCTTTTGCGGGCGGCGGCGGGACAGCCCGCCGATCTGCAGATCATGTACGGCATCGCGGGCGAACGCCGGCTGACCGAACTGGAACTGCCCTGGCTGAAGGGCTTCCGCGACAGCCAGCCAGTCCGCATCGGCAACGCCGCCAGCGAGCAGCGCCAGCTGGACGTGTATGGCGAACTGGCCGATGCCCTGTCGCTGGGAGGTCAGATGGGGCTTCCGCCGAGCGAAGACTCCTGGGCAATGGGCAAGAGCATTATCCAGTTCCTGGAAACCATCTGGGATCAGCCGGACAGCGGCCTGTGGGAAATGCGCGGACCGCCGCAGCACCATACCTATTCCAAGGACATGGCTTGGCTGGCGTTTGACCGCGCGGTGAGGACCGCTACTTCGCGCAACCTCGATGCCCCTGTCGCACGCTGGACGAAGGTACGCGACCGGATCCATGCCGATGTCTGCGAGAAAGGTTTCGATGGGACGCGCAACAGCTTCATGCAGGCCTACGGCAGCAGCAAGCTGGATGCGTCGCTGTTGCGCATTCCGCTGGTTGGATTTCTGCCGGGCGACGACCCGCGTGTGATCGGCACGGTCGATGCCGTGCAGAAAACGCTGGTGAAAAACGGCATGGTCATGCGCTACGAGCCCGATAGCGAGAGTGGCGACGGCCTGCCACCCGGCGAAGGATCGTTCCTCGCCTGCACGTTCTGGCTGGCCGATGCGTTGATCGCAACCGGCCGCAAGCCAGAAGCGCGGGTGCTGTTCGACCAACTTTTGGCGGTTCGCAACGATCTCGGGCTGCTGGCGGAGGAGTACGATCCGATCGCCAAATGCCAGCTGGGCAACTTCCCGCAAGCATTTTCCCATGTCGGATTGTTGCACACGGCCCGGAATCTGGTTGATTCCGCCAGCATGGGACCGTTACCAAGGTAATCATGACCCACGAACTCCTGTCCGGTATTAAGCTCGTTCTTTCCGACGTTGATGGAACGCTCGTCACGCCTACCAAGGAGGTCACGCCGGAGGCCATGGCCGCCATCGATGCGTTGCGCGCGGAAGGCATCCTGTTCGCGCTCGCCTCCAGCCGCCCGGTGCGCGGCATGCAAAAGGTGCGGGACGCCGTGCAACTGGATACGCCGGTGTCGGGCTTCAACGGCGGCCGCATCGTCTCGCCCGAAGGTGACGTGCTCGAAAACCTGCGGTTTCCCGAAACCACTGCCGCCGAAGTCGTCGCCTTGCTGGCGGAAATGGGCCTGAGCGCCTGGGTGTTTTCGGGCGATGACTGGTTCATCGACAATCCCGATGGCCCCCGCGTCGGCAACGAAACCCGCTCGATTGGATATGATCCCCTGATCGTGCCCGCCTTCGATGCGGAAGCTTTGGCCGGAACGAACAAGATCGTCGGCATCAGCATGGATTATCCGCTGGTGGAACGGGCGGAGGCGGAGATCAACGCCCGCTTCGGCACGCGGCTTTCGGCCACCCGCTCCCAGCCGTTTTACCTCGATATCACGCATTACGATGCGAACAAGGGGCAGGTGGTGCGGCGACTGGCCCAGCATTACGGCATCGGCACGCACGAAATCGCGACCATTGGCGACAGCGACAACGATGTCATGATGTTCCGGGTGTCGGGCTACAGCTTCGCCATGGGCAATGGCGCCGATGCCGTAAAGACCGAGGCGAAGGATGTCACGCTGAGCAACAAGGAAAATGGATTCGCGGCCGCGATGCAGCGTATCCTCGACACGCGGCGGTAACACCTCCGACCGATCCTTCGCCGCGCCGGTACACAGCCGCACAGGCAAATTGCATCCGGTGTCTTTTCACGCTAAACACGCGCCATGCAAACGCCCAGCATCGCCGTCCTGATCCCCTGTTATAACGAAGAAGTCGCCGTTGGCATGGTGATCGCGGGCTTCCGCGCCGCCCTGCCCCATGCGCGCATCATCGTTGGCGACAACAACTCAAAGGATTGCACGGTCGAGATCGCCCGCGCCGCCGGGGCGGAGGTCCGGCCCGTGCCGCTTCAAGGCAAGGGCAACGTGGTACGGTCGTTGTTCGCCGACGTGGAGGCGGACGTGTATGTGCTGGTGGACGGCGACGCGACCTACGATGCATCGGTGGCGCCCGCCTTAATCCAGCGCCTGATCGACGAGCGGCTGGACATGGTGAACGGCAGCCGCATCAGCCAGGAACAGGCTGCCTATCGCTCGGGCCATCGCTTCGGCAACTGGCTCTTGACGACGCTGGTCTCGACGATTTTCGGTAATCGCCTGCACGACATGCTGTCGGGGTACCGGATTTTCTCGCGCCGCTATGTAAAGACATTCCCGGCGCTGGCGCTCGGGTTCGAAACCGAGACCGAATTAACTGTGCACGCGCTGGAGCTGCGCATGCCGATCGCCGAAGTACCCACCGTCTACAAGTCGCGCCCGGAGGGATCGGTCAGCAAGCTGAACACCTTCCGCGACGGCTGGCGTATCCTGTTGACCATCACCCATCTGGTAAAGCAGGAACGCCCCATGGAGTTCTTCGGTGTCGCGGCCGTGATGCTGGGACTGCTGTCGGTCTTCATCGCCATCCCCGTGATCCGCGATTTCCTCCACACCGGCCTGGTACCGCGCCTGCCGACCGCTGTCCTGGCGACGGGCCTCATGGGGCTTGCCTTCTTGAGCTCCGCCTGCGGCATGATCCTGTCCACCGTGACCCGGGGCCGGCGCGAGATGAAGCGGCTGGCCTACCTGTCGATCCCGGTTTATGGAGAAAACTATGAGCGTCGAAACCGGATCTGAAGCGCCCGACTTCACCCTGCCGGTCGACGGCGGCGAGACCGTCACGCTGTCGAAACTGCGTGGCAAGCCGGTGGTGCTTTATTTCTACCCCAAGGATGACACGTCGGGCTGCACCGCGCAGGCTTGCGACTTCCGGGATGCCATGCCCAATTTCGTGGGCGTCGGGGCCATGATCGTTGGCATTTCCAAAGACAGCGTGCAAAGCCACGACAAGTTCAAGGCAAAGTACGGCCTGCCCTTCCCGCTGGCATCCGACGAGGCAGGCCAGGCCTGCGAGGACTACGGCGTGTGGGTGGAAAAAAGCATGTACGGCAGGAAGTACATGGGAATAGAGCGCTCGACGGTGCTGATCGCTGCCGATGGCAAGGTTGCCAGGATTTGGCGCAAGGTCAGCGTTCCGGGGCACGTGAGCCAGGTAGCGGAGGCTGTCAAGGGCTTGTGAGTGTCCGGCTTTAGGGCTTTCGCAGCAGCACGGTGTTCGGGCGCGGTGGAAATGCAATGGGCATTTCAGCCGCCATCCGAAACCCGTAAAGTTCCCCGACGATCGCGTCGAAGATCGTATCCTTGTTCATCTTGAAGAACTCGTCCACGTGAGGCTTCCCGCTCCGGTCGAGGAATATCCGTTTGTCCAAATTCACCCTGTTCACTGAGAGTTGGGTGTGGCCATCCGTCTGGTAACGAATCACACCGAAGGTCGAGTTGGGATTGCCGCTCCAGATGGCGTAATCCTGCAGGCGTAACCGACTGGAACTCAGCCTATGTCTGGTCAAGTCGAGAATGAGGGGTGATGCCATGTTCGCGCGCGTCGTGAAAAAGACGCAATTACCATACGCCATTTTGGCGGAAAGACACTGGCATTCTTTACTGAGCCAGGCAACAGGAGGTTACCATCTACCAGCGATTAAAGGTTATAATCTTTAATTGATATGGGATACTTTGAATGACCGACGATAGTGAACCCAGTTAAATATAAAGTACGTGGTTATTATATTTACGAGAATCAAATATTTCAGACTAAATACGCTTATTTCCAACTTAAGATTGTTTGATAAAAGGATAGGTAGTCCAACAATTTTTCCAACGCTTTCAAAAAAGAAAAAGAGCGATAATCCCAGGCAAGCTTGCTGCCTTTCCCACAGTAACAGCTAAAATCGCAAGCTTAAAGAAAATATAAAAATGGTGTTCGATTCCAGACAAAGGATAAGAAATAAGTATGCTTATTACAGGCCATTGTAAAACTATAGGTTTAAATTGTATCCGAGGGTGACCTCGAAAAAACATTAGTAAACCCGTGCCTTAGGCGGGAATACTTCGACTTCATCTGTCAGCGTGTACAGGTGCACGGGCCGGGATCCGAGCGTAATCTGGCCCTGCTCGTCTACTTTCACCGTCGAGTGCCTCATCCACTTTTCGTCGTCGCGGTTCGGAAAGTCTTCGCGGGCGTGCGCGCCGCGGCTTTCCTGGCGATCGGCGGCGCTGTTCATGGTCGCGACGGCCTGAAGCATCAGGTTGTCAAGTTCCAGCGTCTCCACAAGGTCGGAGTTCCAGATCAGAGATCGGTCGGCTACGCCGATGTCGGGCCGCTTTGCCCAGACATCCTGCATCGACTTGACGCCGCTTTGCAGCGTTTCGTCGGTGCGGAACACCGCGCAATCGTTCTGCATCACGCGCTGCATCTCCATCCGCAGGTTGGCGGTGCGGATGTTGCCCGAGGCGTTACGGAAATGGTCGAAGCGGGCCAGCGCTTTGTCCTCGGCGGCCTTCGGCGGACCCTTCTGCAGCGCGCCGGGCTTCACCACCTCGGCGGCGCGCAGGGCGGCGGCGCGGCCGAACACCACCAGGTCGAGCAGCGAGTTCGAGCCCAGGCGGTTTGCGCCATGCACCGACACGCACGCTGCCTCGCCGATCGCCATCAGCCCCGGCACCACGGCGTCGGGATCGGCGGCTGTCGGGTTCAGAACTTCGGTGCGGTAGTTGGTCGGAATGCCGCCCATGTTGTAGTGCACCGTCGGCAGAACCGGGATCGGCTGGCGCGTCACGTCGACATCCGCGAACACGCGCGCGGTTTCCGCGATGCCGGGCAGGCGCTCGTGGATCACCTTGGGATCGAGGTGCTCAAGGTGCAGGTGAATATGATCCTTGTGCGGCCCGCAGCCCCTGCCCTCGCGGATTTCGATGGTCATGGAGCGGCTCACCACGTCGCGGCTGGCGAGGTCCTTGGCATGCGGGGCGTAGCGTTCCATGAAACGTTCGCCAGTGACGTTTGTCAGGTACCCGCCCTCGCCGCGCACGCCTTCGGTAATCAGGCAGCCTGCGCCGTAGATACCCGTCGGGTGGAACTGCACGAACTCCATGTCCTGCATCGGCAATCCAGCACGCAGCACCATGCCGCCGCCATCACCCGTGCAGGTATGCGCCGAAGTACACGAGAAGTACGCGCGGCCGTAGCCGCCAGTCGCGAGGACAGTCATTTGCCCGCGGAAACGGTGAATGGTGCCATCGTCGAGGTTCCACGCCAGCACGCCGCGGCAGGTGCCATCCTCGTCCATCAGCAGGTCCAGCGCGATGAACTCGATAAAGAACTCAGTCTGGTGCTTCAAAGCCTGCTGGTACAGCGTGTGCAGCATGGCATGGCCGGTGCGGTCGGCGGCTGCGCAGGTACGGTACGCCTGTTCGGCGCCGTACTTCGCCGTCATGCCGCCAAAGGCGCGCTGGTAGATCTTACCCTCGGCCGTGCGGCTGAACGGCACGCCGAAATGCTCCAGCTCGATGATGGAGGGAATGGCCTCGCGGCACATGTATTCGATCGCGTCCTGGTCGCCCAGCCAGTCAGAGCCCTTGACCGTGTCGTACATATGGTAGCGCCAGTCATCCTCGCCCATGTTGCCAAGCGCGGCACTGATGCCGCCCTGCGCCGCCACCGTGTGGCTGCGGGTCGGAAAGACCTTGGACAGGCAGGCGGTCTTGAGCCCCTTCTCCGACATTCCCATGGCCGCCCGCAAACCGGCACCGCCCGCGCCTACGATAACAACGTCGTATTCGTGGTCGATGATTTCGTAAGCAGGCATCAGGACTGGTTTCCAAACGCAATTCTAAGGATGGCGAATACGCTGACGGCGCACAGGCCGAAACACAATGCCTTGACCGTGTAGATCACGAGAAGCTTGCGGCCTTCCTTGTGGATATAATCCTCGAACACGGCCTGCATACCGCTGGCGGCGTGCATGAACATGATAACGGTCAGGAGGATCAGCGGCAGCGCATGCAGGGGACTGGCGATCCACAACCGGGCGCCCGTGTAGTCGGTGTGTTCGATGCCGAGGCAACTGACCACGAACCATAGCGTCAGCGGTACCAGCGCGATCGAGGTCAGGCGCGTTTGCCACCAATGCGAGACGCCTTCCTTCGCCGAGCCGAGGCCCCGCACGCGCTTCAGCGGCGTACGCAGACCTTTTTCATGACCGGACATCATGACAGCCAGTTCATGCCAAGGATCCAGACCACGGCGGTCGCCAGTACCGAGAAGCCCAGGACCGCATAGCCCGACCGGTACGTCGCCGGAATGGAATAGCCAACGCCCGCGTCCCAGAACAGATGCCTGACACCTGTCGCAGTATGGAAGCACAGGGCGGACAGGCAGCCGAACAGCAGGATTTGACCCCCTATCGACCCGAGGAACGCCTGAAAAGCGTCAAAACTATCCTGTGGTCCCGCCAGCGTCACGATCCAGCCTGTGAATAACACCAGTCCAAGCGTCAGCAATATGCCGCTGACGCGGTGGCTGATCGACAGGATCGTGGTCAGTTGCGGCTTGTAAATCTGCAGATGCGGCGAGAGGGGGCGCTGCTTCCTCGGTTTATTCGTGACGCTGACGCTGGTTTCGGACATCACCTGACCCGGATGGTTGCTGTGGCTACAGATACCCTGCGCAGGGTAGGTGTCAACGTTCCAGCTCAAATCGATATGGTACCGTTCCGGTAGGTCTCGCAGCGACTGGCCTTGGTACCGGGCCCTTGCATGTTCATTAAAAAAATGTTAAATAACTTGTATCGAACTTGAGGACGCACGGCATATGGCTCAAGCTGCTATGGTCTGAGGACGAAAGCATTGTATGACACACGAACCGAAGGTCAGCGCATGCCCGATTTCTCCAACGATACGCGACGTCCTGCCAAGCCGTTCCTGACCCGACTCATTTCCGGCCTGACCTTGTCAACGGCGCTGGCATCGACGGCGGCAAGGGCGCAGGATGTCAACTTCACTACGCCCGACGGGCGTGCGGCGGCTATTCATATCGTGCCACGAGGCGGTAATCCGCGCATAGACGCGAATGTCGAAATCTGGGTCGAGAACAACACGCCCCGTAACCCCAGCGGCCTGACGAATGTCTGCCTCATCAATCCGCAGGATGGTAAAAGCCGGAGGGGTTCGGTTACGACCTCGGATACCGGGCCGGTAATACCAAACTCTGTCATGACGCCGGTTCAGATGGATATGGAGCGGCTTGGAAAAGCACAAAATGGGGAACTGACGGACAAAGCGATCGCCGACGCGAAACAAGCCTTGCGGGTTACAAACAATTGCCGGCAATCACCGAAACAGCCCTAAATCTTCGGCACCGATAACTTGCGGAACGTTACTGGCACGCCGGCAGTCCGGCCTTGTCGGCCCAGCGTTGGCCGTCGGCGTCCTGCACGAAGTCGGGCCAGGTCGCGGCAGCCAGCGCGTTGATCAACTGCGCCCCTCCGGCGCAAGATTGCGCCGATACGTTCTGGGCGACCTTTGCCTCTATGCGCGTATTCTCGCGGTCCAGCGACTTCTGCATCGGGGTCTGGTAATCGTCGCCATAGGCGCGCTTGAAATAGTCGCTCAGGTGGCCACGGTCGGACTCCATCGCCGGTCCATTCTTTGTAATAAAATCCGAAAATCTTGTTTTCAGGCTTGGCGTGCTGGGTACAACACTATCGCAAGCCGCCGCCACATGGGCGATCATCAGTGTTTGCATGGTGATGTTGTACGCGGTCACTTCCGCGGATTTCCAACAGGATTCATCCGCGGCGCGGGCTGGAGCCGCCGTCGAAAGAACGCTCAGGAACAGGACAAGCGGCAGCTTCTTATTCATCTTGCGACGTCTCCGCGATGCGTTGATCCAGGCGCTGGTCGTCGAGCCCAGCCGGTTCCTGGTGTATCAGAATTTCAGTAGCGGGAAAGTCCTGTCTCAGGTTCGTTTCGATTTGATCGGTGATCTCGTGCGCTTGCGCGAGTGTCAACGCTCCGTCTAACTCAAGATGCAGTTCGATGAACCTCATCGTGCCGGAGTCGCGGGTGCGCAGATCGTGCATCCCACGCGCTTGCGGGTGCGCAAGAACGCAGGCGCGGATCGCGTTCCGCTCGCCTTGAGGAATTTCGCGATCAAGCAGCAGGCGCAAAGCCTGCCTGCCAACCCCCCACGACGTGACGAGCAGAAACACGGCAACGATCAGCGCAAACACTGTGTCGAACAGCATGATGCCCGTCAGCGACGTCAGGATCAGCCCCAGTATGACGGCCAGGTTGATGCCGATGTCGCCGACATAATGCCGGAAGTCGGCCTGAATGGCGATCGAGCCTGTTTGCTTCACGACCTGCCGTTGCAACGCGATCAACCCAACTACGATCACGGATGCGATCGCGAGCGCGCCGATACCCCAGGCTTCGAAACGCACCTGTCGTGTTGTGACGATCCGGTCGGCAACCTCGACGCACAGTAGCACGGCCGATCCCAGGATAAATGCAGCCTGCGCCAAGGCCGCGAGCGGCTCTGCCTTGCCGCGCCCGAAGCGGTAGGAGCGGCTGGGCGGCCGCCCAGCCGCACGCACGCCGATCAGCGTCACAGTCGCGGACAAGCCGTCGAGCATGGAGTCCATCAGGGATGAAAGGACGCCCGCCGACTCCGTTGTTAAATAAGCCAGCATCTTCAGCACGATCAGGAGGCCGGCGACGCACAGGCTTGCCATGGCGGCCCGGACGCGCAGGCCACCGCTTCCAGGCGGTTCCAGGGTCACGGATACAGGCGCTGCTGTTGCCAAACTCCGTCACCCTTCGCTTCGTCGCGCTGGCGGGAAAACACGACCCTGTCGTGCAGGCGGTGAGGCCGTTCCTGCCAGAACTCGATGGCGGCGGGCGCAACCGTGAAGCCGGTCCAGTACGGCGGACGCGGCGGGTTCTGCCCCGCGAACCTGGCCTCGAACTCTTTCGTGCGCTCTTCCAGGGTTGTGCGGCTGTCGAGCGGCCGCGATTGTTGCGAGGCCCACGCGCCAATGCGGCTGGAAGGATGCCGGCTGGCAAAATACGCATCCGCGTCTTCCGAAGAAACTTCTGCAATCCTTCCTTCTACCCGCACCTGCCGCTGGAGGGATTTCCAGTGGAAACAAAGGGCCGCCACCGGCGTGTGCAGCAACTCGCCGCCTTTGCGGCTTTCGCGGTTGGTGTAGAACGTGAAGCCGGCGGCATCGACACGCTTGCAAAGCACGATCCGGACCGAAGGCGCGCCCGTGGGTCCAACCGTGGCAAGCGACATGGCGTTTGGATCGTTGATCTCGGTTCCCTTTGCAGTTTCCAGCCAAGACTGGAACAGTTCGATGGGATCGGCGGTTGTTTCGGAAAATGGGTCGCGTTCGGTCATGCCCGATTTGCGCCCGAATCACCCTTTAAGTCCAGCCGAAGATTGGCACGCATCCGCCTCTCGCCTGAGATGCTACGACAACAGCAAGGAATCGCCGCGATGAAGACCCTGAAACTGACCGCCTGCACCGTTGCTCTTTCACTGTCCCTCGCCGCCTGCGCGACGCAAACGGGCCAGCCCGGTCCGCTTGGAAACGGCAGCACCGGCAGCGCCGGCGGCAGCGGCATCGGCGGCGGCGAGGCTGTGGGAACGCTGGCGGGCGCAGGCCTCGGCGGCTTGCTGGGCAACCAGTTCGGGCATGGCAGCGGCAAGGTCCTGACCACTGTGGGCGGCGTTCTGCTGGGCGGCTTTCTGGGTAATCGCGTCGGCAACTCGCTGGACCGGGGCACCATCGCCTATAACCAGCAGCAGACTCAGGTGGCGCTGAACAACAACCAGCCCGGGCAGGCTCTACCCTGGAAAAGCCCCAGCAATCCTCAGGTCACGGGCACGATCGTGCCGCAACAGGTGTACCAGAACCAGCAAGGGCAGTACTGCCGCGAGTACACCCAGAATATCCTGATCGGCGGTCAGAATCAGCAATCCGTCGGAACCGCTTGCCGCAATCCCGACGGCTCCTGGACCCCCGTTTCCTCGTAAGGTCCAGGCCATTGCCGCTTGCTCTCGGCACCCGGATGCGGTTTATCAGCGTACGGACTTGCAGGGGCTTTTATGACTGATAGTGGAATGACGGGATCTCTTCTTGCGGGCAAGCGCGGCCTGATCATGGGCGTGACGAATGAACGTTCCCTTGCGTGGGGCATCGCGACCGCGTGTGCCGCGCAGGGCGCCACCCTGGGCTTTACCTATGCGGGCGATGCCATCGAGAAGCGCGTCCGCCCCTTGGCCGAATCCCTCAAGTCATCGTTCATCGAAGCCTGCGACGTGACCGATGACGATGCCATAGAAACCCTGTTTGCCAAGGTCCAGAAACAGCTGGGCACCTTGGACTTCGTCGTCCACGCCATCGCCTTTTCCGACAAGGCCGAACTGGACGGGCGCTACGTCGATACCACCCGCAAGAACTTCCAGATGACCCTGGATGTTTCCGCGTTCTCGTTCACCGCCATTGCGAAGGCGGCGGAAAAGCTGATGCCGAACGGCGGATCGATGCTGACCCTCAGCTATTATGGCGCCGAGAAGGTCATGCCGCATTACAATGTCATGGGCGTGGCGAAGGCCGCCCTGGAGGCTTCGGTACGGTACCTGGCGGTGGACCTTGGACAGAAGAATATCCGCGTCAACGCCATCTCGGCGGGACCCATCAAGACGCTGGCGGCCAGCGGCATCTCCGATTTCCGCTATATCCTGAAATGGAACGAGCTGAACGCGCCGCTCCGGCGCAACGTGACCATCCAGGATGTCGGCAACTCGGCCTTGTACCTGCTGAGCGAGCTGGGTTCGGGCGTCAGCGGTGAAATCCTGCACGTCGATGCCGGGTATCACACGGTCGGCATGGTCGCGGTGGATGCCGCGGAAGGGGTTTCGGACCTGTTGCAGGGGCTGGTCGGCAAGCCTTCCGCCGCCTGAGCCGCCATGGCGGGCAACGGTTCCGGCACGCAACTGCGATTTACCACCTGGGGCGAAAGCCATGGCCCGGCCATCGGGTGCGTGCTGGATGGCGTGCCGCCTCTGATCCCCTTGTCCGAAGCCGATATCCAGCCCTTCCTCGACAAGCGCGCGCCCGGGCAGAACCGCTTCACCACCCAGCGCCGCGAAACCGATCAGGTAAAAATTCTCTCCGGGGTGTTCGAAGGCGTGACGACCGGCACCCCCATTTCGCTGCTGATCGAGAACGTCGATGCGCGCTCGAAGGATTACGGCGACATCAAGGACAAGTTCCGGCCCGGACACGCCGATTACACCTATTGGGCCAAATACGGCATCCGCGACTACCGCGGCGGCGGGCGGTCTTCGGCGCGGGAAACCGCGATGCGCGTTGCGGCGGGGGCCGTGGCGCGCAAGATCATCCCCGATATTTCGATCCGGGGCGCACTGGTCCAGATCGGCGCACAGAGGATCGACCGCAGCCGTTGGGACGATGCCGCCATCGACGCAAACCCGTTCTTCTGCCCCGATCCCCAGGCCGCGATCCAGTGGGAAACCTACCTCGACGACATCCGCAAGGCGGGTTCGTCCACCGGGGCGGTAATCGAAGTCACCGCCCGTGGCGTGCCACCCGGACTGGGCGAGCCGGTGTACGAAAAACTGGACGCAGTGCTGGCATCCGCCGTGATGGGTATCAACGCAGTGAAGGGTGTCGAGATCGGCGATGGGTTCGCATCGGCCGCGCTGTCGGGCGAGGACAACGCCGACGAAATGTACTTGGACAACGGCCAGCCTGCCTTTGCCGCCAACCACGCGGGCGGCATACTGGGCGGGATATCGACGGGTCAGGACATCGTTGTGCGTTTCGCGGTCAAGCCGACAAGTTCGATCTTGAGCCCAAGGCGCACGATCGACCTCAACCCCGGCGAGACGAGCATCTCAACCAAGGGGCGCCACGACCCTTGCGTCGGGATTCGGGCGGTGCCGGTCGGCGAGGCAATGATGGCGCTGGTGCTGGCGGACTTCCTGCTTCGCCAGAAGGCATTGACCCGCGAGGGGTCGAGACCCTAAGGATAGTTCATGCGCATTCTGACTCGTATCTTTGCTGCCTTGGGGCTTCTGGCGGTTCTCGGCGTTCTCGTGGCGGGGGGTATATATCTGCGCGTCGCTCACTCCAGTCCCGTTCTTCCCGCCAAGGCCATCCTGGCGATGACAATCGAAGGCGAGTTGCAGGAAAAGCCGGGATTCGACCCGCTGAAACTGGCGCGGCAGATGTCGCTGGGCGATGCCCTGACAGCACTGCACACCGCCGCGAACGACGACCGGATCAAGGGCGTGTTCATCGACATCACGGACAACCTGCCCCTGACGCAGGCGCAGGAACTTCACGACGCCATCCTGGCATTCCGCCGCAGCGGCAAGCCCGTGTATGCCTTTGCCGATACCTTTGGCGAGCAGGGTCCGGGAGCCGCCGAGTTCTATCTGGCAACCGCCGCCGACAAGATCTGGCTGCAGCCGATGGGCACGGTCGGCCTGATGGGGATCTCGGCCGACGAGTTCTTCCTGAAGGACGCGCTGGCAAAATATGGCGTCGAGTTCCAGGTGACCAAGCGCGAGCAGTACAAGACCGCCTTCGACAATCTGAGCGAAAGCGGCTTCACGCCCGCCAACCGCGAAATGACGGAAAGCCTGCTGAACGACATCGTGACCCAGATCGTGGACGGCGTGGCGGCCTACCGCAAGGTCGATGTCGGGGCGCTGCGCCGTCTCTTGGACACCGGGCCGCTGAGCGCCGATGCCGCCAAGGATGCCAAGCTGATCGACGAGATCGATTACCGCGACCAAGCGCTGGACGATCTGCAGGACCAGACTTCGACGGACGACACGATATCGGTGCACCACTACCTCGGCGCGCTGCCCGCTCCCGACACGAAGTCGAAGATCGCCCTGATCTACGCGCAGGGCGAACTGGCACGCCACACCGGTGCGAATCCGCTTGACCCGCTGTCGGACAACCAGGCCAGCGATCCCCGCGACGTGCTGCTGGCGTTCAAGCAGGCTTCCGAGGACGACGACGTCAAGGCCATCGTGTTCCGCATCAACAGTCCCGGTGGATCCGTCGTGGCGTCCGAAACGATCCGCAACGGGGTGTTGCTGGCAAAGGATGCCGGCAAGCCCGTGATCGTGTCGATGGGCGAGGTCGCGGGATCGGGCGGGTACTGGATCGCGGCGGACGCGGACAAGATCATCGCCGAGCCCGCCACCCTGACGGGTTCGATCGGCGTGCTGGGCGGCAAGCCGGTGATCGGCAAGCTGATGTCGGACTACAGCGTCGTCGGACAATCCGTCACCATCGGGCAGAACGCCGACATGGACTCGCCTTTCCACGCCTTCACGCCCGAACAGCTGGCAAAGCAGAACCAGTTGCTGGACGATATCTACAACCACTTCAAGGGACTGGTCGCCGACGGACGGAAGATGTCGGATGAAAAGGTCGAGGATATCGCCAAAGGCCACGTTTATACCGGCAAGCAGGCGAAGGATATCGGACTGGTGGATGAGCTGGGCGGGCTGGATACCGCCATCCGGCGTGCCAAGGAAGCGATGGGGCTGAAAGCAGACGACCAGATCGAGATCGACGAGATTCCGCACGAGCCGACCCTGTCGGAGCTCTTGCATTCCGTGTTGCTCAACAAGGACGAGGATTCGGACGATGCGCTGATGCGCGGCCGTTCGTGGCTAGGTCGGGATGCCGCGAATGCAACGCTGCTGATGGCGCTGCGCCCTGTTCTGGGCACGTTGCTTTCGCCCCCGGCGGAGCATGCGGTTCTGATGGCCCCGGTCGCGACCAAGCAGTAAAAGCTTCCACTAGGGACTCGTTTTCGCTAATCTGTTTCCGGTTTGTACCGACTTGAAACGGAAATAAATGGCACGTACGGCCTATGCAGGAACATCCGCGGCGCGGTTCGGAAAATCGGCAAAGCGCACGCCGATCCTTCCTCCGGCTTTCCGCAGCTTTATCCATCGGCGCCTGATCGACCTCGGCGCGCTTTGCCTGATTGCCCTGGCCATGGTTCTGGCCATTTCGTTTGCGACTTATAACCACGCCGATCCCTCGTTCGATCATGCGACGCGCAGCGATCCTACCAATCTCGCCGGCCGCCCCGGAGCCTATGCCGCGGACCTGTTCCTGTTCACGCTCGGCTTCGCCGCGTTTCTGGTGCCTCTGACGTTTGCCGCCTGGGGCACGTTCATCCTGGTCCGGCGTCCCATGAAACGCTGGTGGCTACGCATCGTGGCGCTGCTGCTTTGCCTTATTACCTCGGCAACGGTGCTGGGGATCATCCCGTTCACCCTGTTCGATACGGCGGGCGGCAGCATCGGAGACCTTGCGCAAGCGGCATCCAGCCGCATGCTGCGTCCGGCGCTGGGCATGGCCGCGCCCTTCCTTGTCGAGGGGGTAGGCCTGATATCGTCCGCCCTGCTGATGATCGGGCTGTTGGGCTTCACCTTGACCGAATGGGGCAAGGCGGTAACCGGGGGCATGTCCGCCAGCCGGGCCACTGCCACGAAGACGCGCGACCTTGCGCATACCCTTTCGGAACAAACGCGCAGCCTGGCGGCGCGTCGTGGGCACGAGCCGGAGCCGGACGACCAAGACGAACCGCCCGTCGAGGAAGACGCGCCGGTGGTGGTTCGTGCGGCGGAAAAGCGCAAGGCTCCGCAGATCGTGAAGAAAACTGCCGCGGAACCCGCGCGGGCGGCAACCGGACAGGATTTGCTTCCCATCGATGAATATTCGTTGCCGCCGACGCATCTGATGCAGTTGCCGCCGGCCGCGAAAGTGAGTCCCGATCTGAGCCGCGACGCGCTGGAAGCGACTTCGCAGGCGTTGCAGGGCGTGCTCAGCGATTTCGGCGTGCGCGGCGACATCGTGCGCATCAATCCCGGTCCCGTCGTCACGCTGTACGAGCTGGAGCCTGCCCCCGGCACCAAATCCAGCCGGGTGATCGGGCTGGCTGACGACATCGCGCGTTCGCTCAGCGCCGTGTCCGTGCGCGTGGCCGTGGTACCGGGCCGCAACGCGATCGGCATCGAACTGCCGAACAAGATCCGCGAAACTGTGTACATGCGCGAGATGCTGGAAAGCGAAACCTACCAGCGGACCCAGTTGAAGCTGCCGCTGGTTCTCGGCAAGGATATCGGGGGCCAGCCGATCACCGTCGATCTGGCCCGCATGCCGCATCTGCTGGTCGCGGGCACCACGGGATCAGGCAAGTCGGTCGCGATCAATACCATGATCCTGTCGCTGTTGTACTGCCTGCAGCCCGAGCAGTGCCGTTTCATCATGATCGATCCGAAAATGCTGGAACTGTCTGTCTACGACGGCATCCCGCACCTGCTGACGCCGGTGGTGACCGAACCGAAAAAGGCGGTTGTGGCGCTGAACTGGACGGTGCGCGAGATGGAAGACCGTTACCGCGCCATGCAGAAACTGAACGTGCGCAACATCGACGGCTACAACCAGCGCCTGAGGGAGGCGCGCGAAAAAGGCGAGGTGCTGACCCGGACGGTGCAGACAGGGTTCGATCCCGATACCGGCAAGCCGCTGTTCGAGGATCAGGCGATCGAGACGACGGAACTGCCGTACATCGTTGTGGTGGTGGATGAATTCGCAGACCTCATGCTGGTCGCGGGCAAGGATATCGAGGTCGCAATCCAGCGCTTGGCGCAAAAGGCGCGCGCCGCCGGCATCCACCTGATCATGGCGACGCAACGCCCCTCCGTCGACGTGATCACCGGTACGATCAAGGCAAACTTTCCAACGCGCATCAGCTTTGCCGTCAGTTCGAAGATCGACAGCCGCACAATCCTGAACGAGTCCGGCGCGGAGCAACTGCTGGGCCAAGGCGACATGCTGTACGTGGCGTCAGGGGGGCGCATCATACGCGTGCATGGACCGTTCGTGCGCGACGAGGAGGTGGAGCACATTGCCGCGTTCCTGAAGAAGCAGGGCGAGCCTGCCTACATCGATGCGATCACCGAGGAAGATCCCGAGTTCGGAGACAGTGACAGCGGCGGCGACGAGGCAGCGGAGAGCGGCAGCGGCGACGACCTGTACGACAAGGCGGTGGCCCTGGTGGCGCGCGAACGCAAGGCCTCCACCAGCTTTGTGCAGCGCCATTTCCAGATCGGCTACAACAAGGCCGCGCGCCTGATCGAGCGCATGGAAAAGGAAGGCGTCGTCAGCCAGGCCAACCACGTGGGCAAGCGCGAGGTGCTTGTGCCGAAAGGCGGGTATAATGACGATTGAACTCGGTCCATTATTGTTCTTTCTTATAAAACTCGTTTTGTTCGCTGTAATGCACACAGTCATCGGACAAGCCATTGCACTATTGTTACTATTTCTTGTTGTCGCAATGAAGCTCCGAAGTGCTGCGCAGCAGGGACATCTTGTCTCAACACTGGCCTGGCTGAGTGGTTTGGTCTTCTACAGCGCTACGATGCTCGTGATCTATATTCCAAAGATGCGGCTTTGAGCGTACTTGCTACAGGGGTTCGACTGACGATGAAGACATCGCACCTATTTGCTTTCCTCCAACTGGCGGATGCCCATCCGATCGGAGCTACCGCCTTCCTGATCCTGTTCATAGCAGTGAGTGCGTTTTGCATCCGCGTTCTTTCGGATCTGGAGGCCACCGACAAGATACCGTCGGCCATACGAATCGTCTTTACCACAATCCTCTGCCTGATCGTGGCAAGCTGGATCGGGTGGCAGGCGTACCGCCACAGCACGTCCACAATGGAAGACCCGAACGATGCCGTGCGCAGCCTGAAATGAGACCGTGCCGCAGTTGCAGCCGAGCCCCTTGCGGATCGGGCCCAGCCTTGGCACAGTGCGCGGGCCGGGCGTGTAGCTCAATGGTTAGAGCCGGCCGCTCATAACGGTCTGGTTGGGGGTTCAAGTCCCTCCGCGCCCACCACTTCAGGGATCAGATGTCAGGGATCAGGGATCAGATACGCATCCTGGCAGCGCTTGCCGCCACAGCGTTCCCAAGCGTCGCCCAAGCCCACCCGCATGTGTGGATCGAGACCCGGGGCGCGTTCGATTTCGACCGGAACAAGCTGGTGGCGGTCGATGTCGACTGGCTGTTCGATGAAATGTTCAGCGCCCAGCTGATCGAGGATTTTGACCACGGCAAGAAGGGCAAGTTCGACGCGGCCGACATCGCGGAACTACAACAGCAGGTTTTGCCCGGCTATGCCGATTTCGGCTACTACACGCATGTCCGCGTCGATGGGAAAGAGCAGAAGATCGCGCGTACGGGCAACTTTGCGGCGAGCCTTGAGAAGGACCAGGTGCGGTTCCGCTTCACGGCTTACCTGCCTGCTCCCGTCGATCCCATCGCGCACAAGGTCGAGACCGGATTTTACGATGAAACGTTCTTCGTCGATCTGGCTTTCACCCCGCACGATCCGATTTCGTTCAACGGCATAGCCTCCGGCGTCTGCACCGACACAATCGTGCCCGATCCCGCGCACAAGATCTATTTCGGGCAGGTCACGCCCGAAGCGGTAAAGATTGCATGCAAAAAATCCTGAAGCCCTCCGCGCCCGTGCTGTGCGGCTTTGGCATCGCGGTCGCGGTGCTGTTGTTCATTGAACACGACCTGGCGGCCCGTGTGCTGCACCACCTGTTCCAGACCGGCATCGACATCCAGCGCGACTTCAATCGTACCCTGGCGCATCGCCTGCGCGAGGTGAAGGAGGGCGGCTCCCCCGGCAGCCTGTGGATCGCGCTGGGCCTTGCCTTCACTTACGGCGTGGTCCACGCCATTGGTCCCGGCCATGGCAAGTTCGTGGTCACAACGTATTTCCTATCGCACGAGCGGCGGGTATGGCGTGGCTTCCTGATGGGCGGGCAGCTGGCGATCATGCACGTGATCTCGGCCATCGTGATCGTGCTGCTCGCGCATTACCTCGCAACCCGCCTGTGGGGCCCGACGGGCGACATGCCCGGCCTGCGCACCGCCAGCTACGCCTGCATCGCGCTTGTAGGATTTTACATGCTGTGGAAAGCATGGAGGGCTGACGATCACGGGCATGCCGGATGCAACCACGCGCACGATCATGGCCATAATCACGATGGGCGGCAGGGCCTGCTGTCCTTCACCATCGGGATTGCCCCGTGTTCCGGCGCGGTGCTGCTGCTGATCTACTGCTTTGCCAACGACATCGTCTGGCTGGGCCTGCTGATGACTGCCGCCATTGCGCTTGGCATGGCGATCACCATGATCGCCTTGGGACTGCTGGCGATTTTTGCCCGGCGGCTGGTCGTCGCCCGCATCGCGCAGGAGGAAACCACGTCCCGCCTCGCCCGCGTGGTCGAGTTCGGCGGCGCGACCCTGATCGTGCTGTTCGGCCTGGGAATGACGGCGGCGTCAATGATGGGGTGACTGCCCAGCTTTAAGGATGCAATCTGCGGCGGCCATCCTCATCGTCCAGGTATGCCGGTAGACCTTATCACATCAGGAACAATCAGACCTTCGGCGTTTCTTTCGCGGCTTGCGTGACCGGAAGCCATTGTCCATTCGATTTCTCGAACCACGCGGTATCGTGCGGCACGAAGGTCTTGCCGTCCCAAACCCGCGTGCCCAGGCCCAGGCGCCGGCCCTCGTAATGGATTACGTTGTAGGCGTTCGGCTCGCCGCGTACGCGGGTGGAGGTCGCGGTCGAGGCCTGCGCCACCAGGATCGAGCGGTGGATTGCCCTGCCCTGCCCGCCGAGGTCCCCCGTGTAGGCGCGGTGCAGGTGACCCGACAGGATCAGGTCGACGCCGCATGCCTCGAACACCGGGATCGCCTGCGCGGCATGCGCGGCCAGGTCCTCCTGCGGCGTGTCGGGGGGCGGCAGGAACGGGTGGTGAGTCACCACGATCTTAAGCACGTCGTCGCCAAATCGCCTGAAGAACGCCTCCACCCGCGCAATCTGCGACTTCGAGATGCTGCCCAGCGCCCAATTCAGCTTCCAGCGTAAGCGCCGCGCGGTGTTGACGCCCGCGATGGCGAGGCCCGGCTCGACATGGTTCGGGCAAAGGTCCTGTGCGATCCAGCGGCGGTAGCGCGCGAACGGCCGCGTGAATCGCTCGACGATGTTGACTGGCGGCACGTCATGATTGCCGGGGATCACGAGATACGGCGACGGCAGCTTGCCGAGGAACAGGTGTGCCGCCTCGAACTCGGCGGGTTTCGCCGTCTGGGTCAGGTCACCCGACACCACGATGAAATGCGGCTGTTCTGCGCGCAGATCATCCAGCAGCGCGGTCACGATCTCGGGGTCGGTCCGGCCGAAATGCAGGTCGGATATCTGGGCGATGGTTTTCATGGAATCCGCTGGGTCTTCGCCGCTTCTTCGACTTTCGGCGCTGACGGCGCAAGCACTTTCAGCGCGCCCGCCCGGATGCGGAAATGCAGGGGCAGGGCCAGGTCCTTCATCTCGCCGTCATAGGAAACCGACAGGGAGCGCCGATGGTGGCCGTGCACCACCATCTCCGTGGTGCTGAAGATTTCCAGGTGCCGGTCATGCTGCCAGAAGTGGAACAACAAGCCGACGCTGAACCAGAACAAACCAAGCCGCGTGCGGTGACGCGACAGGTACACGGTCAGCACGCCCTGGTCCAGGCTGGCGCGGGTCAGGAAGCCCTTGCGGCTGTCCTCGTAGGCATTGTTGGCTACCGTCAGCAAGCGGGTGACGGCCCGGCGCTTCTTGCCGTCGTGTTCCAGCGTTACGCGCACGCCCGGCCAGCGCCACGCCGCCTGCCCGACCTTGCGCATCATGGCGCCCGCCATCTGCCATCTGGGCTTACCGCGCTGGTGCTCGCGTTCCTCGCCGACATATGGCACCAGGCCCAGCGTCGCGTTGCACAGAAAGGTCTCGCCGTTGACCTCGCCGATGTCGATCGCGCGTATCTGGCCCCGCCCCAACGCATCGATGGCTGCCTTCAGCGTCAGCGGAATGGCAAGGTCCTTCGCTAGCATGTTCATGGTGCCGAGCGGCAAAACGCCCAGGGGCACGTTTTCGCGGGCGCAGACATCCGCCGCCGTCGCGATGGAACCATCGCCGCCGCCAATCACCACGGCATCGCACCCCGACCGCGCGACCCGTACCAGCGTGTCGACCAGATCCTTGCCTTCGGGCGTATGCACCTCGACCTCGTTGCCCGAAGCGGCGAACCCTTGCTCGATCTCGGCGCGTGCCTCCTCGATAGCCTTGCCGATCAGGCTGCCGGCGGAGGCGTTGAGGACGACGGCGAGTTTCATGGGGCTAAGAAGGTATAGTGCTTCTAAACGTTCCGGCCGATCAGGCTATGCGCAATCCTGCGGTAGGCTCGCGCGATATCGGCATCACTCTGTGCCAGCACGATCGGCAATCCCCTGTCGCTGCTCTCGCGGATCGAGAGTTCCAGCGGTATCTCGCCCAGGAACGGGATGTCCATCCGGGCGCAGTCGTCGCGTGCGCCGCCATGGCCGAAAATGTCAGTCTGCTCGCCGCAATGGGGGCAGCGGAAATAGCTCATGTTCTCGATCAGGCCGAGTATCGGCACAGACAGGCGCTGGAACATCTGCACCGCCTTGCGCGCGTCGATCAGGGCGAGGTCCTGTGGGGTCGAGACGATGATCGCCCCCGACAGGTTGACCGCCTGCGTCAGCGTCAGGTGGGCGTCGCCGGTGCCGGGGGGCGTGTCGACGATCAGCGCATCCAGGTCGCCATGCGCATTCCACTCCGCCTGGTGCAGCAACTGCGTGACCGCGCCCTGCACCATCGCGCCGCGCCAGATCGCCGCCTTGTCCGCCGGCAGCAGGAATCCCATGGACAGAACCGGCATGCCGTGGGCCAGCAGCGGCACCATGCGCTTGTCGCCCACGACCTCCGGGTGGCCCGATACGTTCAGCAGTTTCGGCAGGGATGGCCCGTAGATGTCGATATCCAGCATGCCGACCCGCCAGCCCTCCGCCTGCATCGCGAGCGCCAGATTGACCGCGGTGGTGGATTTGCCTACCCCGCCCTTGCCGGACGCAACCGCGATGATGCGCTTAACGCCTTTTATCGGCTTTGCCTCCGCGATGGTTTTACGCGCGGGCGGTGGCGGGGCTGCGCGTTCCGCCGTCAGCACCACGCGCACCGGATCAGGCGACAAAGCCTGCAACCGCCGTTCCAGCGCCTGCCGCAGCGTTTCGGCATGGCTGCCCATTTTGGGATCGATCTCCAGCACCACCGTCGATTGACCGTCTCCCTCCTCGACGGCCGCGATCCTGGCGTTGAAGGCGAGTTCGACCAGCAATCCCTGGATCAGGTCACGAGGCGGCAAGGCGGCTCCTCAATCGTTGCGTTGCTGCCCCGACCATCGGAGCCGCGCATCCTCCTGTCAACCGCGCTGTAAAAACCCGTTGCAGCCGCAACAACGCCGCCGCATAAGGAACGCTTCCGATATGAAGGATTCCAGGTCCGATGCCGTGGCAAAACAACGACGGGAACAAAGGCGGCCAAGGCGGCAATCCCACTCAAGGGAATGGACCCTGGGGCGGGCAAACGCCGCCCAAACCCGAGGAACCCGCGTCACCACCCTGGAACGCGCGAAAGCCCGGTCCTGGCAGATCGGGCGGCGGCGGCGGTGCCGGTGGCGGTAATGGTCCAGAGGACTGGCTGCGGCACGCGCGTTCGTACATTGACCGGCTTTTGAATGGCGGCGCGGGTTCGCAACCGCTCGTGTTCGCGGCGGTGGGGATCGTGCTGGCGCTTTGGCTGCTGTCGGGGTTCTACCG
>CALMVH010000205.1 GCA_937873165.1 uncultured Rhodospirillales bacterium | reverse complement strand
GTCCTGGGTTGATCTTGCGCAGGAACGAGACTGCGGCTGTGCTGTTTAGTCGGTATTCATTTCACGCTGGAGACCTACCATGGCGAATACCGATCGTCCCCTTGCCATTATTACCGGTGCTTCAACAGGTATTGGCTATGAGCTTGCCAAGTGCTGCGCCCAGAATGGCTTCGACCTGATCGTGGCGGCCGACGAGGCCGCGATCAACCAGGCTGCGAAGGAGCTGGAAGGCCTGGGCGCCAACGTGCAGGCTGTGCAGGCCGACCTTTCGACCGCAGATGGCGTTGACACACTGTGCGAGGCTGTCGCGGGCCGCCCGGTTGAGGCCTTGCTGGCCAACGCGGGCGTCGGGCTGGGCGGCGGGTTTCTGGATCAGGACGCCGCGACCTGGAAAAAGGTCGTCGATACCAACATCACGGGCACCCTGCACCTGATCCAGAAGATCGCAACCGGCATGCGGACAAGCCGCCAAGGGCGCATCCTGATCACCGGTTCGATCGCCGGTTTCATGCCGGGAACATTCCAGGCCGTTTATAACGGGACCAAGGCATTCCTCGACCTGTTCTCGTATGCCCTGCGCCACGAGCTGCAGGATACTGGCGTAACCGTCACGTGCCTGATGCCGGGCGCGACCGAGACGGAATTCTTCGAACGCGCCGACATGATGGATACAAAGGTCGGTACCGACAAGAAGATGGACCCGGCGGTTGTTGCTCAGAAGGGCTTCGACGCCATGATGAAGGGGGAAGGGCAGGTGATCGCGGGTTGGCAGAACAAACTGCAGGCGGCGATTGCCTCCATCGCGCCGTTCGGTGCCACGGCGGAAATGCACCGCAAGATGGCGCAGCCGGGAACGGCCAAGGACAGTGCTGCGTAAGCAGGGGACGGGGCGACAAGCGCAGGCCCGGTACAGCCGCTGCTCGCGTGTCGCCTCCAGGACTTGTTGTCGCTAACCATGCAAACCGAAGATACGCTGGTCATCACGGCCCGGCCGGACCCATCCGCCTTGCAGCGGTTCGATGAAATGCGCCGCGCCTTGTTTCCCTCCGGACGGAACAAGGTGCCCGCGCATATCAGCCTGTTTCATAACCTGCCCGGCCAGTTGTTCGAGACGTTGATGCACGATATTGCCTCGGCGCTGCCGGGCTGCTCGCCGCTTGCGGAGACCAGCGGTGTCCGGTTCCTCGGCAAGGGCATCGCGTACATGATTGCCGCGCCGGGGTTGAAGCAGCTTCATGGAGTCCTGTCGGATCGCTACGCCGACCATCTGATCGCGCAGGACCGGCAGACATACAGTCCTCACGTCACGGTGATGAACAAGGCCGATCCCGTGCAAGCGCGGGCGGAGAGCGACCGGCTGACAGCCGCCTTCGCCCCCATGCGGATGGTGCTGACCGCCGTCGACCTGTGGCTGTACCTGCCAGACGGAACTTGGCAGTCCAAGGGAGACGTTGCGTGGGGCGGTACGTCCGACAGGTGAGCGCCCGCGGTCGCTTGCTTGACTATCCAAACGCTGGCCCACATCATGGCGGTCTCTTGGAAGGATAGTCTTTTGGACCCTATCGTTGTTATTTCCGGGTTGGAAAAGACCTATGCCAGCGGCCATCGCGCGCTGAAATGCATCGATCTTACCATCGAGCGAGGAGAGATATTCTCCCTGCTGGGGCCGAACGGCGCCGGCAAGACAACCCTGATTGGGATTGTCTGCGGCCTGGTGCGGCCGACCGGCGGCACCGTGGTCGCCGACGGGTACGATATCGCGCGGAACTACCGGGCGGCGCGCGCCCGGATTGGATTGGTGCCGCAGGAACTTTCAACCGATATGTTCGAAACGGTGTGGAAGACCGTCAGCTTCAGCCGCGGCTTGTTCGGCCTGCCGCCCAAGCCCGCGCACATCGAAAGCGTGCTTCGCGAGTTGTCGCTGTGGGACAAGAAGGACAGCCGGATCTCGACCCTGTCCGGTGGCATGAAGCGGCGGGTACTGATTGCGAAGGCATTGGCGCACGAGCCGCGCATCCTGTTCCTTGACGAGCCGACCGCCGGCGTGGATGTCGAGCTGCGGCGCGACATGTGGCGCATGGTGGGCCGTTTGCGCGACCAGGGAGTCACCATCATCCTGACCACGCACTACATTGAGGAAGCCGAGGAGATGGCCGATCGCATCGGCGTGATCGCCAAGGGCGAGATCATCGTGGTGGAGGAAAAGCGCGCGCTGATGCAGAAGCTGGGGAAAACGCATGTGACCATTGGCCTGAAGCAGGCCCTGCCAGCGATTCCTGCCGATCTGGGCGTGCCGCTGGCGCTTTCGGCCGACGGCATGACCCTGTCGTCCACCCAGGCCGGCGAAGATAATGGCGGCATCGCCGACCTCCTGAAGCGGCTTGCGGCCCTTGGGATCGACCATCAACACCAGCCGTTCGTCGCTCGAAGATATCTTCGTCGACCTCGTCGGAACCCAATCATGAATATTCATGCCGTCCGCGCCATTTTCGGGTTCGAAATGAGCCGCGCCTGGAGGACGGTCTTCCAGAGCATCGCCTCGCCCGTTATCTCCACCTGTCTCTATTTCGTCGTCTTCGGCTCGGCCATCGGCGGGCGCATGACCACCATAGACGGTATCTCATATGGTGCGTTCATCGTGCCCGGCTTGATCATGCTGACGCTGCTGACGCAAAGCATTTCCAACGCCTCGTTCGGCATCTACCTGCCGCGCTTCACCGGCACGATCTACGAGCTGCTGTCCGCGCCGGTTTCGGTGGTCGAGGCATTGCTGGGCTATGTGGGCGCCGCGGCTTGCAAGTCGATGATTCTCGGTGCAATCATCCTGGTAACGGCACGGCTGTTCGTCGCGTTCGATGTTCTGCATCCGCTCTGGATGATCGCGTTCCTGATGCTGATTTCAATCGCGTTCAGCCTGTTCGGCTTCATTTTGGGCGTTTGGGCCAACGGCTTTGAAAAGCTGCAGATCGTGCCCCTAATGATCATCACGCCGCTGAGCTTCCTCGGCGGCACGTTCTATTCGATCAAGATGCTGCCGCTATTCTGGCAGGTCGTAACGCTGTTCAACCCGGTCGTGTACCTGGTAAACGGCTTCCGCTGGTCCTTCTACGGCACGTCCGACGTCTCGGTGCTCGTCAGCCTTGCCATGACCATCGGTTTCCTGGTGCTGTGCCTCGGCACCGTCGCATGGATGTTCAAGACCGGCTACCGGCTGCGCAGCTGACCGGTATTCGGTTCTCGGCCGCTTGGGGATGCCGACAGACGTGGAACCCGAACTTGTACAGCTCGGTTGCCGGTCCGACACACGCCTAGAACCAGCGGTGACGGCGCAGCCACACCACCATGCCGCAGGCGATCACCAGCATGATGCCCAGCCACCACCACACATTCGTGTCGGCCCATGGCTGATGGGTGAAGTTCATCCCGAAGACACCCGTCAGGAACGTGATCGGCATGAACACGGTTGCCACCGCCGTCAGGCGCTGCATGACGCGGCTCATCTGGTTGTTGACCTGGCTCAGGTAGGCGTCCAGCAGGTTCGATATCTGGTCGCGGTAGCTGTCGAGCGTCTCGTAGATGCGGAACAGGTGGTCCGACACATCACGCAGGTAGGGCACGGTCTGGGGCGTGATCAGCGGGAAATCGCGGGTTGTGAGGGTTTGCGTGACCTCGCGCAACGGCATGGCCAGGCGCCGCAACTGCGAAAGTGTTTTCTTCGCGCGGAAGATCGAGTGAATTTCTTCGGGGGTTGGAGATTGTACAACCCGATCCTCCAACTCGTTGATCTCGCCGTCCAGCTGGTCCAGCAGGGGAAAATAACGGTCCACCAGCACGTCCAGAAGCGCGTAGGCAAGGTAGCCTGATCCCCGGTCGAGGATCTCGCGGTGCTGGCTGCAGCGCTTCTGAAGCCCTGCAATGCTTTCGGACTTCGCCGTGTTGACCGTTACAAAATAATGCGGTCCCACGAACATGGCGATTTGCCCTGAAAGCACAGGCTCCGCCGCCTGGGGATTGTAAACAACGTCGTCGGCGGTGAGGAAGAAGTAACCTTCGTACTCATCTACCTTGGGGCGCTGGTGCGGACGCGTCGCATCCTCGATCGCAAGCGGGTGGAAGTGGAAATGGCTGTGCAACAGATCGAACTCCTCCGCAGCCGGGGCCAGCAGATCGAGCCAGAAGAAGGTGCCGCCTTCCAGCAGGGCCGGCAGCTTGTCGACGGTGCTGGTCGAGGCTTCACGAGTCATCAAAGTCAGCATGCCAAACAGTTCCGGTTTTCGTCAGCAGACGCAAGGGGTACTGTCATGGTAACTGGCGGGCCGGTTAGATCGCCGATATCATTGCGGGATAAAGCCGATTTCTTTTGCTCGCCACCGCTTTCCGCCGGACCTGATCCGGCATGCCG
>CALMVH010000204.1:3990-10639 GCA_937873165.1 uncultured Rhodospirillales bacterium | reverse complement strand
GATCGATGTCGATCAGGTCCGGCGCCTCGATCCCGTCGATCGCCAGCGCCTGGTACTGGTGCCGAGCTGCTGCGAGACGCTGCCGTCCTGGTACATCATGTTGGGCTAGGAGCACTCCGTAACTGTAAATGTGCCGCCGTAGGTCAGGCCAAGGCTGACGCTGCTGCCCAGCAGCACGCTCAGCACGTCGGAATGTCGCCGACATCGACTACGTGCCGCCGGGGCTGGATGCGGGACAAGCCACGGCCATCCGGGCAGTCGCGGCGCAGTAAACTTGCCTATACCGCGATCAGGCGTGTCTAGCCGGTTCCCATGATGTTCTGGCTTGGGTATGATGATTAGCTATGAGCGGCTACCTTCTCGATCTGACTCGACTGGAACCCTACGAGTGCGCGGCGCAACTGATTACGCTGATCGCCTTGCCGGTAGATACGGCCAACGAGGGTCGGCGCGACGAGTTGCATACGTCGCTCTGCCATATTGCCTTGCGCGAGATGCATGCGGATATCGAGGCGCAGCGCACGCCGCAACCGATGAAGCCGGTGTATGCGTTCTGCGACCTCGACAAAGCCCTGCGGCAGATGGCGCGGCTGGCGCGGTTGTTGCGCTGGAGGTCCGCTGCCGGTCACATGGCCATTCCGTTTGCGCAGGAGGTCCAGCTGGGGCATCCGCCTCCGTTGCCGACGCACATCGAGCGCCTTAGCCTCAGCCAGATGGCGGTCGAGGTGATGGAGATGGCGCTGCACAGCGACATCCAGAACGTCTACAACCGCGTGTGGCGGGTCAGCAAGCCCGTGCTGCATCTGTGCGTGGCGCTGCGCGTGACCTCCGTCGATTTCTACAAGCTGTATGGCCGGGGCCTGAGCTGCGTCGATCTGATGCTCGATGCCGACCTGCTGCGGCATGTGGTCGGCTTTGCCGAGGATATGGCGGAGGTCCTGCCGCGGAACCCGCGCCTGAACCTCGATCCCGAGCGCCTGATCCGCGTACGCCTCAAGACCTAGGTCAGTTCGCCCCTGTCGGTTTGACCTAGCCGGCGTTCGTACAATCCCGGACCATGGCCTCTCAACCTGGGAGGGGACCATGCCCGACGCATCGCATTTATCGACATCTCACACGTCGACACCGTTGACCCTGATCTATCGGCCGCTCGCCGATCTCAGGCTCGACCCCGGCAACCCGCGCACGCACAGCCCGAAGCAGGTCGCGCAGATCGCGCGCAGCATCGAGGCGTTCGGCTTCAACGTGCCGGTGCTGGTCGATGGTACGGGCAAGGTCATCGCGGGGCACGGCCGCATACTCGCCTGCCGCAGGTTGGGCCTGGCGGAGGTGCCGACCATCCAGCTGGAGCATCTGAGCGAGGCGCAGGCGCGCGCCTTCCTGATCGCCGACAACCGCCTCGGCGAGATCGCGACCTGGGACGACCGGCTGCTGGCGGAACAGCTCAGGGCGCTCTCCGAGCTCGACCTCACCTTCAGCCTGGAGGCGACCGGCTTCGAGATGGGCGAGATCGACCTCTGCATCGAAAGCCTGGCTTCTCCACCTGACGATAGTACCGACGCGGCCGATGCGCCTTTGCCTCCGGCCGGACCGGCGGTCAGCGTCGCGGGCGATCTCTGGCAGCTCGGGCGGCATCGCGTGCTGTGCGGTAATGCGCTCGAGGCAGGCTCTTACACAAGCCTGATGCAGGGCGAGACGGCGGCGATGGTGTTCTCCGATCCGCCTTACAACGTGCCGATCGACGGGCATGCCGGCGGGCTGGGCGCGATCCACCACCGCGCCTTCGCCATGGCGTCGGGCGAGATGAGCCCGCCCGAGTTCACAACCTTCCTGACGAAGGCGACGCGCACCATGGCAGAGGTAAGCGCGGCGGGAGCCTTGGTCTACCTGTGCATGGACTGGCGGCACATGGGCGAACTGCTGGCAGCAGGGCAGGCCTGCGCTCTCGATCTCCAGAACCTGTGCGTCTGGGCCAAGGACAATGCCGGCATGGGGTCGCTGTACCGCAGCCAGCACGAGCTGGTGTTCGTGTTCCGCAAGGGAGCGGCATCGCATCGCAACAATATCCAGCTCGGCCGCTTCGGGCGCAACCGCACCAATGTCTGGCGCTACGCCAGCCCGAGCGCCTTCGGCCGCACGAGCGAGGAAGGCAACCTGCTGGCGCTGCACCCGACGGTGAAGCCGGTGGCGCTGGTAGCGGACGCTATCCTTGACTGCACCGAACGCGGCGACATCGTGCTCGACGGCTTCCTTGGCAGCGGCACGACACTGATGGCCGCCGAACGCGTCGGGCGGCGCTGTCACGGCATCGAACTTGATCCGCTGTACGTTGATACCGTCGTCCGGCGCTGGCAGGCGTATACTGGCGACCGGGCCGTGCACGCGGTGTCGGGACGTCCCTTCGATGCGACGGAGGCGGCATGAGCGGCTACGAGATCGGCTACGGCACGCCCCCTACCGGCACGCGCTTCGTCAAGGGTAAGTCGGGCAACCCGCGCGGCCGCGCCAGGGGCACGAAGAACCTGACCACCATCCTGCAGAAAGCATTGGATGAGAAAGTCACCGTCACCCAGAACGGCAGACGCCGCAAGATCAGCAAGCTGGAAGCTGCCGTGACCCAGTTGGTGAACAAGGCCGCCAGCGGCGATGCCCGCGCCCTGGCGCAGATGCTGCTGCAGGCCCAGGCGCTCGAAGCCCGGCACGAGGTCTCGCCCGCAGGGATGTTCGGCGAGGCGGACGAGCGGGTCATGGAGAGCCTGCTGCGGCGCATGCGGCCGCAGGAGCTGTCGCAACTGCAGCCGCCGGGCGGGATCGGCCATGATCCTTGATCCGGCCGAGTACCGCGCCCTGCTGCGCCTCGACTTCCATGCCTTCGTCGAGCGCTGCTTCTACCAGCTGCATCAGGTCGAGTTCCAGCCCAACTGGCACATCGAGATCCTGTGCGCGCGCATGGCTGCCTGCCGGACCGCGCCGCGGCAGCGGCTGATCGTCAACGTGCCGCCGCGCAGCCTGAAGTCGCTGGTCGCCTCGGTGGCGCTGCCGGCCTGGCTGCTCGGGCACGATCCCGGCCTGCAGGTCGTCTGCGTCAGCTATGCGCAGGACTTCGCCGCCAAGCTGGCGCTCGACTGCCGGTCGGTCATGACCAGCGACTGGTACAGGGTGGTATTTCCCCGCACGCGCGTGTCGGCGGCCAAGCAGGCGGTCAGCGACTTCATGACCACCGCGAACGGATCGCGCATGGCGACTTCCGTTGGTGGCGTCCTCACCGGCCGCGGCGCCGATCTCATCGTCATCGACGATCCGCTGAAGCCCGACGAGGCCGTTTCCGACACGCAGCGCGGTCATGTCAACGCCTGGTACGACAACACGCTGGTCAGCCGGCTGAACGACAAGACGAAGGGCTCTATCCTGCTCGTCATGCAGCGCCTGCACGAGGACGACCTCGCCGGTCATGTCCAGGATCAGGAACCGTGGGACCGGCTGTGCTTCCCGGCCATCGCCGAGGAACATGAGACCCACACCGCCGTCACGTCCTTCGGCGTGCGCACCTTCACCCGCGCCATCGGCGAGGCGCTGCATCCCGCGCGTGAACCGCTCGAGATCCTGCAGGCGCTCAGGCGCACCATGGGCGAGTACAACTTCGCCGGCCAGTACCAGCAGGCGCCGTCGCCGCTCGGCGGCGGCATGGTGAGGGACAGCTGGTTCCCGGCCTACGCGCTGAGCGACCTGCCGGAAACATTCGACCGCGTCGTGCAGAGCTGGGACACCGCCAACAAGTCGACCGAGCTGTCGGACTACTCCGTGTGCACGACCTGGGGCGTGCGCGACAAGCGCCATTACCTGCTGCATGTCCTGCGCAAGCGCCTGGACTTCCCCAGCCTGAAGCGCGCCGTCGTCGAGCAGGCGCGCCTCTACGATCCCGAGACCATCCTCATCGAGGATAAGGCTTCGGGCACGCAGCTGATCCAGGACCTCGTCCATGACGGTGTGCGCAACATCCAGCACTTCATGCCCGAGGGCGACAAGATCATGCGCCTGCACAGCCAAACCGCCACCATCGAGAACGGCTTTGTGCTGCTGCCGAAGGAAGCACCCTGGCTTGCCGAGTACCGCCACGAGATGACGACTTTCCCGAACGGCAGGCACGACGATCAGGTCGACTCCACCTCCCAGTTCCTCAGCTGGTACCGTACGCCGGAGCCGGGCATCCTCGTATATTATCGACAGCTCATCGAAGAACGGGATCGAGCTACGCGGGAAGTAAATCTTTAATGTCATGGTGCTTAGGTGATGAGTCGGAAACTGGTGTAGCTAGTATTTAGTCTTTTCAATTGAATGATGCGTCGCACCTGGCAGAACGTTGGCGGGCGAGCGGCTCGGTATGGCTAAGCTGCCGTTCGAAATGCTTGCTTGCCGGCGGCTCCGCTCCCCTACGGTATGAAGCGAGACCGCGCCGATTGCCGGGTTGCCGGGAAATTAACCTGTATGCCCCTTCGCGGCGGCATCTACATGTACGCGAAGCCATCGACCCATCATATCTCGGCACGACCATGAACCGCTGAAATCAATCTATTAAGCATCGGTCCACTGACCTTCAAACGAGCAACCTTATCTTGAACAGCTACACCATTATGGTGTAAGTATCATAGGGCATACTTAATGGTGTATAAATGAAAAGACAACTCAGGCAAGCTATACCTCGCAAATTCGACGCTGAACCCCTAAGCCCGGCCGATATTCGGCGCATCCGTGAGAGCCTAGGCCTTAATCAGGTCGAAGCGGGCGAACTGCTGGGCGGGGGCATCCGTGCCTTCCAGAAGTACGAAAGCGGCGCGATCACACCGGCCGCTTCCACCATCAGCCTGCTGCGCATCCTTGACGCCGATCCCACAGCCCTCAATGTGCTGACCGGCATGCATGTCCCTATCCAGCAGACGGGGCTTCGGCCCTTCGAGATTACAGGGGCCCATATCAGTGCCCTGAGCGACCGTTATCTGGTCGTGCTCACACGACGGCTGCTGTCGGCCGAAGCCGCAAAAAACTGTGTTCCGCCCGACAACATCCATGTTGCCTCGGTACTGACAGCGGCCGATGGCGGCGAAGATGCGCACATCACCTGGAAGGACGGGCCGGAGCGCACGCCCTACCTGCCTAGCCGCAACTGCATCCTGCAGGTGAAGGCCGCCACCATTACACCGGCCAGGGCGGCGAAGGACGTCTTGACCACGGCAGACGATCTTGAACCGGTCATCCGTGAGGCACTCGAAGGGAGCGGCAGCTACATCATGCTGTGCAATCGTGCCTATGTCGGGCGTGAAGTCACCAAGCGTGCCGCTGCCGTACTCGAAGCGGTTCGGGCCCAAGGCGTTACCGCCAAGGCTTCGCAAATCGACTTCCGTGACGCGGACCAGATCGCTGCCTGGGTGAATGAGCATCCGCAGGTAGCGACATGGGTACAGGAGCAAACGCAGCCGGGCCTCGCCACTACTTTCCGGTCCTACACGCATTGGGCAGGGCGGCATGAGCATGAGACCCGCTTTGTTGATGACGACCGACTTGCACATGTGCGCGTCGGCATCCGTCCGGCGGTCGAGAAAGAGCGTGAAGTCGTGCGCGTCATCGGCCTGTCGGGCTTGGGCAAGTCTCGCCTTGTCCTTGAGACGCTCGCCGATAACGAAGAGGCGGGCATCCGCACTAGTGACCTCGTGCTCTACGGCGTCGAGACAGAGCTGGGCTCGACCACCGTCAAAGGTGCAGTGCAGTCGCTGGCAGACCTCGGCAAGCGCGCGATCGTCGTCGTCGATCGGTGCAGCGAAGAGACTCACCGGGATCTTGCCGCGATGGTGAGACGCTCCAGCAGCCGCCTGTCGCTCATCACCATCGACCATGAGGTGCCGTCGGGCGACGATCTGCCTAAGGGCATGGTCCTGATCGAGCGCGCCAAGGAAGGCGTCATCGAAGCCCTCATCAAGAACCTTCAGCCTGGCTTGCCCACCGAGGACGTGCGCCGGCTGGTGAAGTTCGCGGGCGGCTTCCCGCAAATGGCAGTGTTGAGCGCGGAGGCCTGGGTCGCCGACATTTCACTCGCCACCGTCACGCAGGAATTCCTCATCAAACAGGTTGTCGTGGGCAGGCGTGCCGCGAACACGCAGGAAGTGCTGCAAAGCGCGAAGCTGCTGAGCGTCTTCGGCCTAGTGGGCTATCGCGATGAAGCGGAGAAGGAACTGGCTCAGGTCGCGGTCTTGGCGGACACGGTATCGGAAGGCCAACTGCGCGCGGCGTTCACCGACCTTGCCCGCCGCCGGGTGGCACAGCCGCGTGGGCGGTTTCTCACGGTCCAGCCTCGACCCATCGCTCATAATCTCGCCGAGCGGCAATGGCAGGAATGGGGACCGCAGAAATGGGACGAGCTGCTCACGGAAACGCCGGCTGTATTGCGTCGCCGTGCGGCCAAGCAACTGGCGCTGCTCAACCGGTCGTCCATCTCGCTCGACGTTACCCTGCATCTATGCCGCGTCGGCGGCCCGCTCGATTCTTACGAGGCCATCTGTGACATCGCGAACGCGGGCGTCATCGATAGTCTGTCGGAGATCGACGCCAACGCGACGGGCGAGTTGCTCGCACGCGTGTTCGATACATTGCCTGAAGG
>CALMVH010000204.1:0-3980 GCA_937873165.1 uncultured Rhodospirillales bacterium | reverse complement strand
GCGCACTGAAGGACTTCGACGGCGATGCGCGAAGTGAAATCCGCTGGGCGGTCCAGCGTATTGCCTTCGTGCCGGAGACGTTTGAGCTTGGCGCGCGGCTTCTGTTCCGCCTGGCCATGGCGGAGAACGAGAACTGGAGCAACAACTGCACCGGTCAGTTTAAGTCGCTGTTCCCAGCCTATCTCAGCGACACAGCGGCGGATGGCGACGCGCGCCTTGCGCTGCTCGATGAACTGATCGATCAAAATATCCCTGGGCAGAACCTGTTGCTCGTCGCGGCGCTCGATAGCGGCGCGGAAGTGCAGCATTTCTCGCGTTCGCTTGGCATCGAGAGCCATGGGCTCCGCAAGGCGCTTGAACCCTGGAGTCCGAGCAATCAGGTCGCGCGCAATTACATTCTCGAATGCCTCGAACGGCTGCTGCGTTTCGCGCTCGTCGAGGATGTAGCCTGTGAGATTGCGAAGAAGACTCTCGCCAACGATATCCGCGCCCTCATCCTCACCGGGTTCCTCGACTTCGTGGAGAAGGCGGTCACCCAGCTCGTCCAGGTCCACGGACGCTACTGGCCCCAAGCCATGGCCTCGCTTGGCGACGTCATCACCTATGACGGGGGTGGCATGTCGAAAGAGGATCTCACGCGGGTCTTTGCGATGCTCGCCCTGGTGTCGCCCGACGACCTGCGTGGACGACTGAAGCTGCTTGTGACCGAAATGCCTTGGGACTACCCCTGCGACGAAAAGCTCGACTTCAATAAACGTGAGGTCCGCCAGCGGGAAGCGATTGTGAAGCTTGCGACAGAAGCGCTCGCGCACTCCGAGGTACTGATTACGGAACTTCCTGGGCTCAGTACGAGCGACCAGCGCATGGCGGGCTCGTTCGGCACGGCCTTGGCAGCGAACGCGAATGACAAGGTCGGTTGGCTGTGGAGGGTGATGACGGCCTACTGTGCTGCGCCTGTCGGTCGGAAGAACTCGGACTTGCTGACGAGTTATCTAGCGGAGCTGGCGAAGACGAAGCCCAGGCTGGTCGAGACGTTCAAGCGCCGGGGAATCCATTCGCCGGAGCTGGTCTCGATCGTGCCCTTGCTCGCCTTCAAGATGGAGATACCGGCTTCGGACATCCTGCTGGTGTGCGAGGGCTTGAAAAGCGGTACGCTCTCTTCGCACGCGCTTTACGCCTGGAAGTTCGGAGGCAAGCTCGCCAAGCGTGAGCCCGAGGAAGTCGCACCGCTGTTCACGGAAATCTTTGCGAACCCTGACCAAGATAACTTGGGCTACGAGCTCATGGGGATGTACGTCCACTCCAACATTGGACGTCTTGAGCACCTGCGCCCACAGCTTCGGTTAGCGGCCGACACTGCGCTCGCCGGCACGTCCAACACGATGAACGATCACCACTTCATCGAATTGATGACGTGGCTGTTGAAGAAGGGGCGCAACGATGCGGACGCGCGGGCAGTGGCGCTAAGCGTGACGCGTCAGCTCATCAACCGCGTGGATCAGGGTTCGTTATCCGACGAGCGCCGGATCAAGCCGCTCCTGCCATTGCTGCTTCGAGAATTCACCGAGATCGTATGGCCGCTAATCGGCAACACTATTATCACTAACCCTGGAGCGGCTTGGCGTTTCCAGCATGCACTTGGCAAGGGCTACTCCTTTGGGGATACGCAGCAAAAGGCCCCTATTGAGGAGCTATCGGAGGACGCGCTGCTCTCTTGGTGTCACGCCAATCCGGAGATGGCGCCAGCCTTTTTAGCGCAAACCCTGCCGCTGCTGACCGACGCGGAATATGGCCAGGGCAAGCGGTTCAGCAACCTCATCCTGCGCTTGATCGACGAGTTCGGCGAACGTGACGACGTGCAGCGCGCCCTTGTTGGCAACATGTACACGTTCAGCTGGTCAGGGTCCCTTACGACATATTACGCGCGTTACGAACAATCGCTCTCGGCGCTCCATAAACACGCGAAGGCGGCCGTACGCCGTTGGGCAAAGAAGATGTCAGACTCAGTGGCCAACCAAATCGCGCGAGAACAGGACACCGACGATGAACAAAGCGCGTACTACGAATAGGGAAAGCATCATGATCGAAAACAGCATCTTTCCGGTGTTCGAGTCATCGTGCAACTGAGTGCCGCGATCATTTGTACGCACTGGCAAAATACAATATATTTCAACAGATACGTCAAATTGTTCTCGAATTGACTGGCTTTGCTTTGCAAATGAAGCGTGTGTCGACCTGTAACCGGCTTCGGCCAAACTACGGGAGACGATCATGCGCGGCGTTGTTATTTACCAAGATCAGGTGGCGATCTGCACGTTCCAGCCGGAGGGGCTGGAGGGCGATGCGCTTTATGTCCGGTCGCGCGAGGAGCTCGACGGCAGTTTGCTGTCCGTCGGCGACTTGACGGCGGTCTGGAACCGGGTTTCCGGACAGCCGCCGCTAAAGCGCTTCAAGTCCCGCGCTGAGGCAGTCGCGCGGCTTTGGGTAAAGTTCGAGGAAATGGGCGCTATCGATAAGTCGGAGCCGCCAGTTACCGAGCCAGTAGAGGCAGTACAAAAAACAGAAACGTCGAAGCCTGCACCGCCCACTGCCGTTCGCCCGTCCCGACAAGCGGACGTTCTGGCGCTGCTACGCCGGCCCGAGGGTGCCACGGCCGCGCAGATCATGGAGGCGACGGGATGGCAGGGGCACAGCGTCCGCGGGTTCATCTCGGGCGTGGTGCGGAAGAAGCTCGGCCTGACCGTCACGACCGGGAAGAGCGAGGCTGGTCTCGTCTACCGGGTGCAGGGCTGATGGCGAGGGTACGCAAGAAGGAAAGCCTCGCCGGTGAACTGGAGCGGCTCTCCGACCTCGACCTCGATCAGCTGCGGCGGCGCTGGCAAGATCTGTACGGGACGGTGCCGTCGAACCGCCTGTCGCGGCTGATGCTGATGGGTGGCGTCGCGTATCGCCTGCAGGAAGACGCGCTGGGCGGATTGCCGTCTGCAACCCGGCGCTTCCTGGATAAGACCGCCGCAGGAACTCCGGCGTCTGCACCGGCTCGCGCGCTGAAGTCCGGCACGGTGCTGCTGCGGGAATGGCAGGGTGTCACGCATCACGTCACGGTGCTGGAGAATGGCGTGCTGTACCGTGACCAGCGGTACCGGTCGCTGTCCGCCGTAGCGCGGCAGATCAGCGGCATCCATCGTTCCGGTCCCGACTTCTTTGGTCTGAAACGCCAAGGTGGTAAGCGCTGTGGCGAAGGCTGAGCGGCAGCCGGTCAGGCGCTGCGCGGTGTACACCCGCAAGTCGTCGGAAGAAGGGCTGGAGCAGGCGTTCAACTCCCTCCATGCGCAACGCGAAGCCTGCGAGGCCTTCATCCGCAGCCAGGCGGGTGAGGGCTGGACCCTGGTCCCCAACGCCTATGACGATGGCGGCATCTCAGGCGGCACGATGGAGCGGCCAGGCCTGCAGGCGCTGATGGCGGACATCGGGCTTGGCCGCATCGATACGGTAGTGGTCTACAAGGTGGACCGGCTGACCCGCTCCTTGCCGGACTTCGCCAAGATGGTCGAGCTGTTCGACCGGCACGACGTCACCTTCGTCGCGGTCACGCAGCAGTTCAACACCACGACCTCGATGGGCCGGCTGACGCTGAACATCCTGCTGTCCTTCGCGCAGTTCGAGCGCGAGGTGATCGGCGAGCGCGTGCGCGACAAGATCGCCGCCTCGAAGCGCAAGGGGATGTGGATGGGTGGCAACGTGCCGTTAGGATACAGGGCCGAGGGCCGCACGCTGGCCATCGTTCCCGATGAGGAGGAGACGGTGCGCGCCATCTTCCGCCAGTACCATGAGGCGGGCTCGGTCCACGCGCTGAAGCGCGGCCTCGACCGGCAGAACATCGTCACGAAGCGCCGCGTCAGCGCCGAGGGTCGTCACTCCGGCGGACGATCGTTCGCGGTCGGCAATTTGTACGAGATGCTGGCGAACCCGGTCTACAT